>NZ_JBGUAV010000005.1:0-215465 GCF_041821005.1 Halalkalibacter sp. AB-rgal2 | reverse complement strand
CCTGCCACCTTCTCATTATAGGTTAGCCAGAATGTTAAATATTTCTGCCTGATCTTTTTTATATGGTCTTATTATATTAGTAGCTAGGGGAGAACGTAACTGCCCCTGGGACATTGATCCCATCAACTAAACCGTTTGTACTCTACTTATAGAAGCATGATTGTTGGCTGGATCGGACGTAGGTCTCGTATAACAAGCGAAGCTGTGATACTGCAATGGAATTAGGGGTACCGTTTTACTTACATCGAAATCGACTCCTTATTTAAGATTATTTATACAATATTCAACATAAATACTCTTTATCCTTCAATAAAAAAATCTCCTGATCCAATTTCAGAAACGCTCCCTTAGTTTGAGTATAATGTTTCACAATCATTTTTTATGAAAAAGCGAATATCATCTGAAGATTCGTCCTCGGTTATAATTTAATTTTGAATGATGTTTAAACCTAAGCTCTTCAACAACGCAAAATACTGGGGACACGTTTTAGAAACACATGCTGGATCATTTATTCGTATCCCTTCAACTCTTGAACCGATAAGTGCTAATGACATTGCAACTCTATGATCATCATGCGTATTTAATAAAGTTGGTTTCGGATTTCCTGGATACACTTTTAATCCATCTTTAGATTCCTCCACTTTTATACCTAACCTAGCTAGTGCTTCACATATTACACTAATTCGATTCGATTCATGATGACGTATATGTTCAACATCTTTTATGGTTATTGGTCCATCTGCGAATGGGGCAATTGCTGCTAATGTTAACGTCTGATCAGACATCTCTCTCATAGAAATTTCAAACCCACCTTTTAATTGGGTTACTCCCTCTAATTCAATAAAAGACGAACACTTTGTTACTTTACATCCCATTTGTTCAAGAACATCAACCATTTTAATATCTGGTTGTTTTGTTTCATAAGTTAGATTATCAATTCGGATTTTACCATTTGTCACTGCTGCAAGGGCAAGAAAGTAACAAGCAGTTGAAGCATCCGCTTCTAAATTTATATCTTGAGGAGTGTACTTCGAAGGATATACTACTATTTCTTTTAGATTGTTATCATATTGAACTTTTGCACCAAATCTTTTCATTAATTCTAAGGTTAAAAGTACATATGAGTGTTGAACGATATGTTCCTTAATATTAATTGTAATTGATTCTTTGAAATAAGGTGCAGCAATCAATAGACCACTTATAAACTGACTAGAAATATTACCCGAAAGGCTAACCTCGCCTCCAGTTAAACCTTTTCCTTGAACTAACAATGGATAGTAACCTTCATTACTTAGATATGATATCTCAGCACCAAGCTCTCTTAAAGCATCTACTAACGGTGAAACAGGACGTTTACTCATACTTTCACTAGCTTCTAATTCCCATGTCCCTTCAGGAGAAACGGCTAACGTTCCAGGCAAAAATCGTGCAATTGTTCCTGCTGCACCAATATACAAATTTCCTGATTCCCATTTTCCACCATCCCCCCCAATGAAAACTGTGTCACCTTGCATTTCGATACTAACACCCAACTTTTTCAAGGATTCTAAACACCAAAATGAATCATCACTTTTTAAAATACCTTGCACTTTTGACTTACCATTGACTAAAGCACTTATAATTAGTGCTCTATTAGTGAAGCTCTTACTCCCAGGAATAGTAATTGATCCATCTATTCTCCTTTTATTTGGTGAAACACTTATTGTATTTACGCCTTTTAATGGTGTCCATGGGCTACGGGCTTTTTCATCAAATCCATAATTATGCAATATCAGCACTCCTTTTTCAAATTATTTATTATTTTCTGTATTTTTATTGTAATTTCAATTAAGATATAAATGAAATTAATATATTTTACAACAGTTATAGGTGGTATCTATATCATGCAATTAGACCTTTATCGAGTTTTTTATATTACGGCAATGGAGAAGAACTTCAGTAAAGCCGCAAAAAAATTATATATTACACAGCCAAGTGTGAGTCATGCAATCAAACAATTGGAAGAAAGCCTTGAAATTCAATTATTTGTTAGAACCTCAAAAGGCGTTACAATGACACATGAAGGTGAAACTCTATTTAGATATATTAGTCCAGCTTTTGGGTTAATTAATAATGCTGAACAAAAGATTACAGAGTTAAAGAATTTAAAAAGTGGTCATGTTTCAATTGGTGGTAGTGATTCAACGTGTAAACATTTTTTGCTGCCACACATACAAACATTCCAAGACCTTTTTCCAGAAATTCAGATTAAGCTTCAACATGGTTCGACACCACAGATAGTAGAAAAATTAGTGAATGGACTTATTGATATTGGTGTTATTCATTTACCAATTGGTAAATATCCAATAAAAGTAACCGATTATATAAATATTAGCAGTACCTTTATAGTCGGAAAAAAATATCAAGAGTTGGCTAACAAACCTGTTTTACTAGAAGAGATGTTGAATTACCCAATAATCTCCTTCTCTGAAACAAGCAGTTCAAGAAAATTCCTTAACCAATTATTTTTAAGAAAAGGATTGGTAGTAAAACCAGATATTGAAGTTGGTAGTGTTGAATTGTTAATTGAATGTGCAAAAATTGGAATGGGGATTGCATTTGTCACTAAAGATTTGGTTTTGAAAGAATTATACGAAGGGGAGTTACTTGAAGTGTGCTTAAACGAAAAAATAGAAAAAAGAAAAATGGGGCTAATAACTAGAAAAGAGGTTCCTTTGTCAGTAGCAGCCAATCAGTTACTTAAACACTTCGTTCAAACAGCCAATAAAAATTAATGTATTTTTGAAAAGGACAAACTGGTATTGTGATTGCCCTTAGCCACCATTGTGATGAGGCTGGGACATAACTAAAGTGTCTATCTGGAAACCCGAACAAAAGATGAACGTAGCGGATGAAATATACGTAGACTCCTGCGGGATGAAAAGCCAAGGGTGAGACCCCGCAGTGCGAAGCACGAGGAGGCTCACCGGCTTCCCGTGGAAAGCGAAGTATATTTCAGGAGCGGTTTACGTCCACCATCTATCATTGTTCGGCTTTTCTTTTAGTTAAACCACTTTTGTCCCAGCCTCTCTAGATTTAAGGAATGATATTAAGCTAAAAACAATAGTTAAAAGGCCTCAGTCCAATGGGTTTTAGGACTAAGACCTTTCTAATTGATTGTCTATTGTCGATCCTTTATGTCCAACGCACAATTTGATCCATACTGTTTCTTGTTTTGGCTCGTTCGGGCTCTTCATTCCGATATCCAAAAGCGACCATCACGGATGCCTTCAAATTCCCTTCCTCTAACAAACCTTCTTCTTTTAAGATTTGGTCTACTGCAGCATAGTCAAATCCTTCAATCGGACAAGAATCGATTCCAGCTAAAGCAGCGGCGGTCATCATATTCCCCATAGCTATATAGGTTTGCTTGGCAGACCATTCATACATTAAACGTTCATCTTTCAACAAACCACGCACTTCCTGAACCTCTTTTAATGCACCAGAGATATAAGTAACAACCTCTTGGGGCATTTTTTGCACATTTTTCATTTGATCAATCACATATTCGGAATCATACCTTACATTTGTCCGGGCAAGAATGATCAGAAAATGACTCGCAGTGTCCAGTTGGCCTTGGGCTCCAGGTGAAACTGCTTTTAGCTTATTCCTTAACTCCGGATTTTGTACAACGATAAACCTCCATGGCTCTAAACCAATCGAGCTGGGAGATAACCTACCCGTTTCGAGAATATAGTTAAAATCCTCTTCGGATATTTTTTTGGTCGGATTAAAAGTTTTGGTAGCATGTCTAAATTGAAAAGCTGAAATAACGTGTTCTTTGCAAATGGGTACTTTTGTATTCATCTGCGCACTCTCCTCCATTTTTCATTTTATTGTACGATATAAATTTATCATATGATAAATTTATATCGTACAATTAGTATTATAGAAGTATCTTCAGAGGTTTTCTACGCTCTAGGAGTAGCGTTAGTATGCAATTGGATACCGGAAAGAAAAGGAAAGGATGGCTATTATGAACTACACAAATGAGATATTGGAGAAATGTGGTTTCACAAGCGCTCAAAAGATATTGTCGGGAAAATGGTCCATGCTGATCATTCTGTTTTTAAGTGAAAAAACGATGCGATTTAATGAAATTCAACGGTTGTTTCCAGACATTACTCATGCAACCTTAACCAAGCAGCTTCGCATTTTGGAGGAGTATGGCATTGTTGTTCGTAACGTATATCCTCAAATACCACCTAAAGTCGAATATTCGTTGAGCGATATCGGAAAAAAACTAAAGCCGATACTAGATTCAATTATGGTTTTGGGGGAGGAATACAAGAAATATAAATAGTTACATTGTTTAAAACAAAAGAGTAGGAGGGGGTGAATAACCCCCGACCTCTTACACCACCGTACGGGCTTCTTCCCATTAACGGCCATTTTATCGAGCAATTCCTGATCTATGATTAATGTTGCTTTCCCATTGACTCGTAATGTTTCACCTAAACCTGGGATAAAAAAGATAAGACCTACTCTTTCGTTTGATAAAATATTACGCATAGAATCCATTCTTTTATTACCAGGTCTTTCCGGTATGATCAACTGTATTTGATTTAACACTTTTACAAAGCCTGCTTGTGTTATTTCAATACCTCACTAGCTAGTTCCAAGAATCATCGTTTTGTAGTCAATCGCAATTTTAGTAGCTTCGTCAATTCATTCTTCAAACTGTTCATTGCTAAGCATTCCTACACCAATTGGATGTACAAATAAGTCTACACCGTGATAATCTTCTCCTTTTATTCGTTGAACGATTAACTCATCGCAAAGAATGTGACCTATTTTCATGCCTTCAACTTCGGCGAAAGCTGTTGTACTATATTTCACACTATCTAATATGATTTCACCCGATCGTAATATGGTTGGAAAATCATACAACATTAGTGAATACAAAATAAGCAATTAACATTCCTACAAGAAAACAAATACTTCTATAGCCACAAATATAGGTCTTTTACTCCACACAGCAATAAACGTCCATAACACAATCCATACCCTTAGATTGGTTGTTACCCCACTAATAAAACTGAAGAACATTCCACTTTCACTACTATTAGATAGAATCAGAATATTTGGCGATTCTCCCTAATAGAATCCCTACAAAGAAACAAGCACTTATATGCTGGTGCGTTTGTTTTGCAGTATAGGCTTATTTGTTACTCTAGAGTCCTTTATGAAAATTCTCGACACTTTGTCCCCTCTATCCTAACCTGTAAAAATACCTCATTATGGAATAAATACATATTTATTATACATGAAATTTAATCAGACATTTACATCTATTATTACGGTTAACCGCAATACAGATTCTCGTAGATCGTTACATTGGAAGTCCACTGAAAAAGTCCTTTCTAGTAACTCAAAGAAGAGTAATGGCTCCGCTCGATGCGCGCCTTGCTATGAGAAACCGACTCATTTCAAGGCTTTCAAAATCGGGCAACGGCTACGCACATTACTTAAAGGCACTGAAAAAGTGAAAATCACACTTTTTCAGTGCCCTGTTACATGAGCCCTTTTTTGTAAAATTAAATGTACAAAGTCCAATCCATTAAAAGAAAAGAACATAAATTATAGTAGTCCTCTCCACAGAGGAAATATAACAAACTCAGAAAGGGGATTTATCATGTCACAAAATTTAGGGCTTGAAAACCTTCTAAAAGATCTTCTTGATAAAAAGAAGGACGACAAATGCCCGGACGACAAACGCCGGGACGACAAATGTGGTGTAGAACAAGTTCTTAAAAACCTTCCTCCAAACTACCCAATTGGTGGTGTCTTTGTAAAAGGTAAGCTCATTCCAGTAGCTGTTTTCTCAAACATTTGTGATTGTCTTGCATACTTTTTAGATGAAGAATGTCAAGTTGTTGTGCTAGAAGTTGATAAAATTACTGGTATCTCGTTTGGCGAAACACCAGACCCACATTAATCTTTTTATAATAGAGACTGTTCAAAAAGTATGGTTTTTCCGTTTTTTGAACAGTCTCCAAGCAATGAGCGTAGTCGCTACATCTTTTAAAAGTCTTGTGGGGGGTAGTTTTCTCCCCACAAGACTAGTAGTGAACGGAGCCATTGCCACTTTTTTCAGAGCTTTTTGAACAAGTTCTAATAGGGGAAAGAGACTATCTTTCCCTCATTTTATTCTATGTCCTCATTGCCCCAACGTACGCCGTCAATTTTATTTACATGTAATGAATTAATGTTATCCTCATCTGAAAAATGGACCAGCTCTCCTTCCGTATTTAAAAAGCGTGTAGTGGGAACAGAACAGCCATTAAGCATTACTTCATACACGGGATAATTTGCTGGTAATGACTCGAACACTTTTTTAAACGGACTTACGTTTGAAAGTATATTTACTTTCTTTTCGAGTTCTTTTATTCGATTTCTTTGTTCACGACATTCTTCTATTAATGCTTGAAGTAATTCTCTCTCCGAAATATGATTGTTCCTGTTTTTCGTTTGAACAAATTGTTGTAATTCATTTTCTAATTGAGTCATTACATGACAATCATTATCGTGTTCAGAATAGTAAAAACTTTGATTTGCCTTCATGTTATCGTTATTTACGAGATACGGTAAGGAATTAGATCGTTTTTTCATAACATTTTGCTTCTCCTTTCTACAATTTTGAACGCTTAACCATTATGGAAATGGTGAGAGATGCTAGTTTGTTGTACCTTTCACATTCAATCTAATGACATATGATAAAGTATCTTTTTTAGGAAAGAGGTGAAGAAAATATGAGTCACGGCTTTGAGTGCCATTCATGTGGCAAATTCCGAAATGACTTTTTCTCACGTTGTTCTTGTGGAATAGACTTCCGTCACCATGATTTCCACAGAAGACATGATTGTCGTAGTTTATGTGATTGCAAAAGGGATCATTTCAGAGATTGTCAATGCTTCGATAGACATTTTAGAAACAGAGACTGCGACTTCAGACATCGTGATAGATTTTGCGATGACAGATTTAATATTCGCTTAAGAGGTTTAGAAGGTGGCTTTGCTTTCAGATTACGTCAGCTTGTCGGTTGTGTAGTTAAATTGGAAGTTGAATGCGGTGATGAGTGTAACATATTTACAGGGGTTATTTGCCATGTCGGAAGAGACTTTATTGAAATTGAAAAAATAGATGAAGATAGAAGACGCCGTAGAGATTGCCGTTGTACGACTCGACATAGAGAAAAGGACCAAAAAACTGATTTCGTAATCATCCCTCTAGATGAAATCAAAGCAATTAAAGTAATAGACGATAAAAAGCACTGTTAATGAATGTAGAATAATTAGTGTGCTTCCAAATGTAGGCACACTGATTATTCTTTTTCATTCCTATTTTATCCTTCTCGTTTTCCTTCTCGTTTTTTTCCTAGCTTCCTTTCTAATTTTCAGCAAATAAATATCTTCCAAATTCATTACTATTTTTCTTCTACGCATAAATGTTAACTTATCCGCATTAATATCTATAAGGCTTGCTCTAATAAGGTTTCTTTTCATAACGATATAGACTCGTTTACCTAAATGGAAGCAAAGGAAGGTATTTAAATCTAATCCGAAAAACAACTGAATTAATTCTGGTGATTGACCAACGGTTGCCCCAAAGTCTAACGTTATTGCCCTCCGAAGGCAAGGATCGAACATGGGATCGTGCTCATGCTCTTTCTTATGAAACTCTTCATCATGTTTTATTGAACATACATCTTCTAATCGAAAAACTTTAAGAAAACGTTCATCCTCTAATAAGACAAAATCTCTTCCGACTAAACATACGAACCCTTGAACTAATTTCTTCCTGCCTTGTTCTTGTTTAGCAAGCTCAACCTTAATAAACTGTCCTTGCAAACCTTCAAAAGCTTGCCGTAATCTCTCCTCCTCCTGAGCGTCCGCGTCTCCCTCCTCTACATTTCTTCTTGCTAGAGCAAGACTTAACAATAATTCATTAGCTGCTTCAATTCTTCGCTCTAAATCTTCAAGTTCTTCCGGAGGTAAGCACGTATTTGGCGACGGAAATTTCGGTGTCGGAATTCTCTCTGGACAGCATTCTTCAGGGATACAGAAGTCATCTGGCGCATCTGCAGGTACAAAAGCGGGACAGCGAAATTCTTTACAATGATGTTCGCTCATTTATTCCACCTCCTCTATATTGCAAGGTAACTCTAAAATTGGCGGAAGATGAGGCTGAGGTTTACCGTGAACACGAATAATTCCCCACATCCCTAATTCAATATCCCAACGGATGTTCCCTGATCGGTACATATAATCTCCGGGAATGTTGTATAAGCCACCAGCTCCTCCGACGAGACGTGCATCAAGCTTGTGACCGATAATATTTTGGCCTTCTACCGAACGTAATCTCGATTCTACATCTTCTCGATCCCTTTTCCAATAATGTCCATGAAGATGGAACGTATGGGATCGTCTTCGTTCTGCAGGCACGACTAAACGAACGGTTGTCGGGTCTCCTGCATATGCCTCAAATACAGGAGTAGAAGGGTCACCAAATGTTTTCGAACTTGCCCAATCCTGGATTATAAATTTTTCCGTATAGCGATTAATGATACGTTCTGTTCTATAATTAAAGCCTCTCGATCCTTGATCATACGTATCCACTTCACCTGGATCGATTTCTTCAATTAACCCATCTGGCGGATCAAAAATTAATTGCCCGTTTTTATCTAATAAACGTACACCATCATGCATTAGGAGGACAAATTCTCGGAAATCCGGTAATAGTGGATTAGCGATAATAACATTTGCTCCTGATTTGACAGGCTCTAACGTATGTGGATCTAAATAGATCGATCCTCTCGGCTCGGCAATAAATGCCCCAAATGCACCGTGATGACGGTGATTTCTAATATCTGCCATATCCCATAAATTACAAGCACCAAAGGCTTTATCAACGTACCAACGATACGTAATCGATTCTCCCGGTCCAACTGTTTGGTCTGGATTAAAACCGACTGTTTCTCCACTCGACGTTTTTATATCAAAGTCGATTAAATTCGGATGAAGCGAAATACGTGGAGATGGAGGATAAAAGGCTGGTACTTTTACAGCTGGGTAGCCATGTATTCCATCTTCAGCATGAAACAGATTAGGATCAAGTTTGTTTAATAGGTTGATCTCAACACATTCACCAGCATTTGCCCGAATGACTAGAGGCTCAGGATTTATTTTCCCTGATAAAATGTCTTCCACATCTTCTGCTAAGGCAAAGACAATGCCATATGGGTCATGGTCTCCATATTTGTTATACTCAATACACGCTTGAAAAGCGACAACATTAAACCTGCGTATAATCGCTCCATCTGGACATACACAACCATCATCGATCGCTGGATCTGGCGGACAACCTGTCACGATAGGGAGCGGGGTCTCTCTTTCCAGTGGCAATGGCTGATCAGGTAAAGGGATTAAGTCATCTACCTCTTCTTCATAAGCTCGTAAAATACCCCACGTCCCGATCCAAAGGTCTTCGACATCTTCAAACGCCCATAAATAATCACCTGATCGTGGGATAAACGTTTCAAACGTAAACGATTCCGATACTCCTAGATGCTCTTGGTTTTTTTCATTTGAATCTAGATCACTACGTTCTTCATTCCAGCGAAGTCCATGGGCTACAAAGCTATGACTTTCTTCATGAGCTCCTTGTAAAATTCGAAAACGAATTGGATCACCCTCATAGGCTAGAAGCAATGGTGTTATCGGGTCCCCGTGTACCGTTGAACTGAAGGAATAAGCAGGATCACAATCTTTATCTAGACGAAATTGCAATGGCTCGTTTTTGTAATTGACACCAAATACACCTGGATCATCTTGAGAGCCAGGAAATGGCGGAGGTGCAATCGGACATTTATCTTTATCAAACAGTAATGCAAAGTCATGAATAAATAGCGTATAATCGCGATAATCTGGTATAAGAGGGTTCGTTACGGTTACTTGCGTTCCGTAGTCTAATTCTTCCCCAGTAGAAGAGTCAAACACAAACGAAAAACGCGGAAGGATATTAATAGAACCAAATAAGCCATGCTGTTGGTGCACCGAGGCAAACAAATGATCATGGAAAAACGTTGCTTTCAATTCAACATCGGCAAACCATTCATAACGAATTGTTTCGCCTGGTAGAACACTACTATCATAATTCCAGCCTACATTCGCGGCATCCGATACGAGTACGTCAAATTTGACAAAATGTACATGCATTCCCGCTTCATAGGTTCTCGTGACAAGTTGAAAAGCGTCCCCTTCAAGAATATTTGGAAGACGATTGGTGAAATTCACGCGAATACATGAACCAGCTTCTGCTTGCAAAACAAGAGGCTCCGGCTCTTTTCTTCCTGCCAACACATCATCAACGTCTTCATCTAACACGTAAATTCGTCCTTTTGGGTCATGCCAGCCTTGACGGTTATAAATAATAGGGAGCTCGATTGCCGAAACGTTAAATTCTTTGACGACAGGGTTCCCAAGGCAGGATTCAACAAATACCGCTCCTGGTCGAGCAGTCGGAACCGCTGCATTTTCTTCTAATTCCGTCATTTCTCTCCCACCAACAATGCCAAGCGGTGGTCTTGGAGCTTTACAACCAACTTTTCCTGGAATAAAGTTAGGAAATCCAGGACACTCTAGCGTTGGCTTCGGTGGACACGGACGATCTGGCAGTGGTTGTAACGGCTTTATTGGGACACCGTTCGGATAACATTGGGAGCCATCTTGTAAGGTGTCGAAAATGCGATTAATATTCCACATCCCATCTTCAAAATGAGGATATAAATGGCAATGCATAATCACATCACCTATAGCTCCGTGTAAGCTTCCTAGACCATACAGAGGTTCAATTGTGTATTTATTTTGTGGGCTAATTGCTTGAGAATCTTTTGTAAAAGAATCAACATCATTTGGATTAAACAACCATTGATGGACGTGATAATGAAAGACGTGTGTTTCTTTTACACCGCCATGCACTAAACGAACTTTGACCGGATCGCCAACATATCCTCTCATAATAGGCGTTGCCGGATCACCGAATACCCACGAGTCATGGTGAACTTCTTCGGAATCACAATCTGGACAAACAACACCCTCTTCTAACAAGCGGGCTCGATTGAGTAACGGCTCTGAGCGATAATTAATCGCATGAACTGATTCTGCGGGCTGACCTGTCATCGGGTTTATCCGTTCATTTCCCGTTAAATCATCATTTTCAGGTTCATCATGAAAATAATAACCATATTCTCTAAACGAAGGTAACATTGGGTGGTGAATATCTGCAATCACACCACTATTTATTGGCCCACCTGTTACAGGATCAGTCCAAGTCGATCCTCTATATTGAACAAAAATCGCCCCAAATAAGCCATGAATATTTGTACCTAAATCTTCACCATCAATTGGATTAGCGACATCTGAGAAATAATAAATTCCTTCCTTGTTAGCCTTCAGACAATATAAAATTTCCCGACCAGGGGGCACTGTTGTATCTTCGTTAAAGCCAACATTTGCACCATCAGAAGTCATAACATCATAGTCTGCTTCTTGGAAATGCATAGAGGAAGGTGTTTTTAATTGATTTTCGAAAAGAATTTCGATTTCATCACCTTCGTTGGCTCTAATCGCCAGCGGTTCGACTAAGTCGACAGGTGTAAATGGATTTTTTTTAACGAGCTCTCTAACTAGCTCCTCATTTTCTTTTAAAACATACATTCGTCCATCCGGGTCATGATCACCAAAATTGTTATAGACAATTCTGATCGGGATCGCAACGACATGGTATCGTCTTAGCATAGTTTTTTATTCCCTTCTTTCATTTAAAATTCAGGAATTGTTGGCCATCCATCTCCACGTTCGATATAAAAAACCTGCATCGTATCAATGTTAATTTGCCAAATTCGATTTTCTAACTGTTCAATTTGCGTCCTTTCCACATCCATTATTATTTCGCTACCAACAACATCTAAAATGACACCAATATACATAAACGGAAATTGTGGAACGAGAATAAACGCTCGATTTCCAATGTAACGTGTAAATTCTTCAGCTATTGCTTCTATTCGCCAATCATAAGGGATTTTGCTTAACTCATAGTTTGACATATTTGTCTCTCTCCTCCCGGAAGATAGTCATTACAATATCGGTATTCTAGTCGTTGGATCAAAACGGGTCATTCCAACAACTTTTTGAATTGGAAAACTAAGCGGCGTAGGAAATTGGAAAAATGGAGCATTAGGCATTTTAATAATGACATCCTCTAACAAAATGGAACCCACTGTTACTTCAACGATTCTCCCAGTAAAGATTGGACGAAATACTTGACCTAAAATATTTAGTTGAGATGCCTCTAGAACGATTAAAACATCCTCACCAATTCGTTCTTTAAATAGATCAATTTCATTTAAACTCGAACCCAACGTGCTTCGATAAGAACTTTCTTTATTGTCTTTCGATTGATTTGTTACTGGATCCGTTTCTTCCTCATTTTCTGCTGTTATTGGATCGAGTTCATCGACATTCTCGTCCTCTGTTTCCGTTGTTTCAAGATAAGTTTCATGTACACGTTTGCTCTTACGTTCGATGATGATTGGTCGTATCTTCTTTTTGCTATTATCCATATACTATTATCCTCCATTTCACCTTATGGATTATTTGACCTCTTCTTCCTCAATAAACCGGCTAATATATGAAAAAGCCTTACTGTTTTAATAAGCGTAATATCCGACAGTAAAATCGATTGACTACCTTTCAATCCGTTAATTTCAACTTTTCCATCGTTCGAATGAATAATCTTACCGATGTATTCCATATCTTCTGTCATAATTTCAACACGCGTATCTTTCCAAGTTTGCAAATTGGTTTCTAACGTCTCTTCAAAAAACTGTTGCAGTAAGACATCCTTTGAAATGACTGTTTCACTAAATCGAGTAATTAATTTTTTACGTAATTCCTCATCATAAACAAAATGCTGGTGAGAAGATGAAACCTCAGGTAAACCGTATGGAACCTTGGCAGATTCAATCCTCCAAAAAGGTATCCAAATCCGATCCCTCAAAGACGTGACTGTCACAAAATTACGACCGATTGTGTTTACTTTCCCTATTATTTGAAGTGGCTGCTCTCCTAAGGTGTATATCTCTATTTGTTGGTTTCGTTTATGCTTAAAGAATTTTCTTAAAATCATTGCTTTTTTTCGATCCGGTAATGCTTTGGATAGGTTTAGCAAGTTCGTTCGGTGCATATATTGTTGGACCATTTTCAATTCTTCCGTAGGTAGTTCACTAGCTGGTGACGTTAGTCCTTGCCCATTTTTAAGACTAACGACATTTTCAGCACTTTCTTTTATGTCCTCTTTTTTTCTTTGCTCCCAAAGTTTCTTGGAGTACTCATCTAATCGGATATTAGATCTTTTCATTCTATCCTCCTTTCAGTCCTTAGGTTCATATCATTTTATCTAAACATATGCCCTCTTCAATCTTTTAGGAATAAAATCTCGAATTTTGGGCTTATACAAAAAGCAATTTATTTAATAACTATTGGAAAAAGCTACTTCTAATCGAGGCAAATATTCATATTGTAAAAAGGGAGGTGTTAACATGACTTCATTCATTTTATGGCTGCTTTTTTACGTGAACTTTGTTTTGATTGGAATTACATTTGGCTATTTGTATAACAAACGTAAGCTAATTGGCTACCATTTAGGGATGAATCTAGCAATGACACCAACGGGGCTTATCTCAATTGTAACGGGATTGATTCTTATTTATCATTTCCCTTTCCATTTTACGGAAATAACGATTTTTACAACGATTATTGGAATAGGCATTGGGGTATTGTTCGGTACCTTAGTCGAGTATCAAACGGTCATTATGGGTATCACAAGTGGTGTGATGAGTGGTATTATGGCACCTATGATTGGTGATATGGCACAGCATAGTTTGGTATTAATTGGTTTTGCTCAGATAATCGTCTTTATTGTAATGGGCATGCTTTGTTACTCATTAAGATCTTAAGCTCGGATTATGGGGTGAGGTTTTGAATCGATATTCGTTTATCCTTTATTTAATACTTTTAATATTTTTGTTTTGTTTACCAGTACAAGTCTTTTCTCATGCTATGATTGAAGAAACATTTCCTCAAGCTAAGGAAGAGGTAGGAACAGAAAAGGAAATCGATACGAAAGAAGAAGAGGTTTCTATTTTTAATATCAACAAACTTATTACAGTCGTTAAAGCGATAGAAACGATGACGTTAATCGGTTTAGTTGGGTTCTACTTTTTTATACATTGGATTTTAGGCGAGAAAACCCCACCACAATTACAGAACCCACTTACCCCCAAAATGGAGATCTCATTCTATATTAGTGTTAGTATCATTTTTATGATGACAAGCTTCAGTCAGCTTTTCCTTCTAACTTATTCTTTTATGGCTAGTCCTTTTAGTCTCGTTGTATTTTTGAACATATTTTCAACTATCGCTTTCACATTAATGGGATTATTTATTTGGATTCGACCGTTAATAGTATGTATTTTGATTTTTGTTATACGAAGAAAATATCCTAAATGGACTCATCTCATTGTGCTATCGTCTATCATACTAACATTTTCATTAACCGGTCATGCTGTCGTCTATCATTCCATCCTTTCTCACTTTATTCACTTAAGTGCAGCAGCCATCTGGTGTGGCGGACTAACTGGTTTCATTATTTATACTTTTTCACGGGAACCATCCTATCTTAAATTGATTTTTATTCAGAGATGTATAACACGTTTTTCATCATATGCGTTAGTTATGTTTATGATCGTCATATTTTCGGGAATCATCATCAGTTTTACGTACTTACCTAGTTGGGACATGATCGTTTCTACAACATATGGAAATCTACTAATCTGGAAAGTAGCACTAACCAGCGTCATTTTTTTGATTGCTAGTTTTCATCGCTTTATCTGGTTACCATCATTATATAAAATAGAACAACAACAAGATAAAATTAACCAACTTAAAAAATTTGTATATATTCTCCGACTAGAGATCGTTATATTATGGATCATTGTCATTATCGCTGGAACGCTTTCAACCACTCATTTACCAGAAAACCATACACCAAATGATGTAAACAGACATGAACATCATCAGCATTGATTTGATCTATTAGGTGAGAGCAAAATAAATTGGAACTCACATTATCCTTTAGTCATATCATTCGTTTTTTTTACCTTTTGCAAGACAAAGAACAACATGTCGATATTAAAACCTCTTGCATGCCTTTAGAACGTACTTATCCTTTTGTTTTTTATAAGATTCCTCAATGCCTAATTCAAAAAGTTAATTTTCCAATTGGACATCTCTATTCATTCGTTACGTATTCAATTCCAACACCGCAACATTTTCAACCTGTGCCGTCCATGGAAACATATCCACTGGCTGAATCGACTTCACTGCATAGCTCTCTTTGCGTAGCTCCTCAACATCCTTCGCTAATGTCGCAGGGTTACAGGAGACGTATATCACCTGTTTCGGTTTTACCTTCTTAATCGTTTGCAGAAGCTGCTTGTCACAGCCTACTCTCGGTGGATCGACGATGATCACATCAGGCTTCCAACCTTGCTTAATCCACTTAGGTAGTAAATTCTCCGCTTTCCCTACTTCATGCGTCAAATGATTACATTCATTTTCCTGTGCATTCGTTTTTGCATCCTCAATCGCCTCAGCTATGACATCCATCCCTCTCACCTCAGCAGCTTGATCGGCAATCCATAACCCAATCGTTCCAACCCCACAGTACGCATCAACTACTTTTTCTTTACCGGTGAACGCACCAACTTCCTTTACTTTGTTGTATAGCTTTTCCGTTTGAACCGGATTCAGCTGGAAGAACGCTCGTGCTGATAGTACAAACGATGTAGAGCCTAATGTCTCAACAATCGCTCGATTTCCAGAAATAACCGTCGTTCGATCACCGAAAATGAGCGATGTTTTCTTTTCATTCACATTATGAACAATTGATTTCACTTCGGGTAAGCGTTGATTGATTTCCGCAATGATTGCTTCTTGCCTCGGTAAGTCATTCGTTTTCGTCACGAGAACGACTTGAATCTCTCCTGTCTCAAACGCTACTCGTGACACAACCGAACGGATCGCTCCTTTATGCTTACGCTCATCATAAATCGATACGTTTAAATCTGTTAAAATTTGCTTTACAACTTTAGTCACACGATTAATCGCTTCATGCTGGACAGGACACTCAGACAAATCAACAAGCTCATGGGAGTTTCGTGCATATAGACCCGCTCTTACGAATGGCCCCTCCTTCTTCACCTGCATTTGACTTTTATTTCGATAATGCCAAGGGTTGTCCATTCCAATCGTCGGTTGAATGTTCAGCTTATCGATATTCAGCTTTGTATGACGCTCAAACGCTTGTATGACAATACTACGTTTTTCTGCTAATGTCGCCTCATAATTCATATGCTGCAGCTGACAGCCTCCACATTTTTCATAGACTGGACATGGAGGGTCTATTCGCTCACTTGATTGTTTCCTTGTTTTTAATACTTTTGCCTCAGTATAACGAGGATGAATCACCTCAGCCTCCGCAACTACCTCCTCACCAGGTAGCGCTCCTCTTACAAACACAACCTGCTTCTTGAAATAGCCGACACCTTCTCCATTAATCCCAAGTCGTTTAATCGTTAACGGAAACTTCTGCCCTTTTTCCATTTGATTAGACTTTATGTTTTGACTTTGTCCATGTCTCTTCATCCTACTCAACTCCGATCACACAATTCTTCTTATTATAGCATAAGAAGTCGACATCATTTAAAGCCATCAGCATAGGTCAAATGAAAAGAGCATGATATTAACTTAAGCCTGCGCCTATCTCCGGTTTGATGCACATTTCTCCTCTATACTCTCACAATCCTGCATCTATCTCCTGTTTGGTGCACAGTTCCGCTAAGAGCTAGGAATGAAATCCTTCCAATTTTCTATGAACTCAGTTTACTTTTCTTCTACAGAAAGGTGCCACTTTCTATATATCTACGAAATCTTCCTAAACTTACTAGACCTCTTTCCTCTTCACCTCTGATAAAATAGATACAGCAGAAACAAATAAAGGAGAGATAACGTGTCAATACCTACAGATATTGCCTCATTACAAATTATGGCACAAGTTTATAAGAGGGAAAGTATGCAAACTATTTTTGAGAAAACAGTGGAAAGCTTAGTCGAGCAAGTTCTGTACATTGATTGGGCCGGAATCTATATTTACGAGCAGCTCGATCATAAGCTTGTCGCCGCTTCGTCCTTTGAAGATGATTTAAAATGGGAATGTAACGGAGAACTAAAATTCCCTATAACCAATTCGTCTGATGAGGAAATTGGCATGCTCATCGTAAGAAGTCGCCAGCCAATCGCATTTGATGTAACAGATGTTAGTACACTTGAGACCATCGCAACAGCAATCGGTCAAGAAAGCTTTGCTAATTAAATAAGAAAAAGGGCACTGAAAAAGTTTGGTTTTTAACTTTTTTCGTGCCCTTAAAAGCGTTATGCGAAGCCGTTAATAGAATTAAATATTAATGAAAATGGGTTTGTGTGTATCGAGCGTAGACGACAGCTTTTGCGAACCTACTTGCAAAGTGCCAACCAAAGTAATCCTCATTCCTCTAATTCAGAGAAAAATCGCATTCTGAGATGAAAATGTAATTCTCATTCGGCTATTTTGGCTTTTATGACTCCTTTTGAACTCATTTAGCTCAAATAGAGGAATGAGGAACCGCATAGAGCACGTGATTTGCGATCCCCTTCGGTTTTTCCAAAATTATCGGGATGACGACCGATATAATAATTAAAATCCGATGCTCTTTTTCTTAGACTCTCCTAGCTTCTTCAAGGAAAAGGTAATGCCTCAAGCTGTTTCTGCAACATTAAATCATCCAAGCTTTTAAAGACATACCCTTGCTCTCTTAGGTCATCAATGACTCGCGGTAATGCTTTAGCATTGTCGCTTGAAACAGAGTGGATGAGCATAATGGCTCCTGGATGGATTCGTTTCATGATTTGATCATAAGCATAATCTTCTCCCTTTTGCTTGTCAACCTCCCAATCTTTATAGGCCATCGACCAAAATACGTTTGTATAGCCCAACTTTTGCGAAAGTTTGAGAGAACGTTCACTAAACTCTCCTCTAGGCGGACGTAAATAGTGCATCTCCTTGACACCTGTTAGCTCCGTAAACCGTTCCTTTACGTTATTCAATTCATTAAAAAGTCGTCCATCGCCAACCTTTGGTAAGCTTGGGTGATACCAAGAATGGTTTCCAACAATGTGCCCCTCCTCAGCCATTCTAATGACAAGATCTGAAGCATCCTCTAAATAATGCCCCGTCACAAAAAAGGCTGCTGGTACTTGTTTTTCCTTCAATACATCTAATATGACCTCGGTATACCCATTTTCGTAGCCGTTATCAAACGTTAAATACAACTCTTTCTGACTCGTATCACCGATAAAAAAACCGCCTGTTTGTTCAAGCAACTCTATGTAATGAGTCTCTGTTGTTACAGGTTTTTGATCCTTTTCTGGTTTATAACTCCAATTGTAGATCGTCTCTTCATAGGCAAAAGCATATGGAGTGAGAACACAAATGAACAGAAAACTAAGCACAATAACGAACAATCTCTTTTCCATGCTTTCAACTCCTTTTTTCTTTTATAGTGCCATTCCTGCTCATTCTTTATGTATTAAAGCTGAGACTAGACAAAGCGTTCCACTCAAAAGAAGAACCATTAAAATTACGCCTCATATAGCACACTCTAATAGTCGGTTCATCATTCCTCTATTCTCTCTATTTCACATCATTACGGTTTCTCATTTCTCTATTTATGCCTTAATTCCTTATTCTGGCCTTATTTTGCTCTTATAACAAAAAAGAAATGCCCCATCAGGAGCACCTCTTATTCAACCTATACTTATCGTTAAAACACTCGCTCTTTAAACTGTTCAAGCTTCTCTAATGACGTCTTATCGACATCAGCATGTAAGCTGTTTCCATGTGAATCCATTGTGACAATCGCTGCAAAGCCTTCTACTTCAAGGTGCCACATTGCTTCTGGAATACCAAATTCCATTAGGTCAACACCTTTTACTTCCTTAATACAGTCTGCATAGTATTGTGCTGCACCGCCGATCGCATTTAAATAAACGCCTCCATGCTCTCCAAGTGCCTTCAACGTTTTTGGTCCCATACCACCTTTTCCGATAACCGCACGGATACCAAATTTTTTCATAATATCTCCTTGGTACGGTTCTTCACGAATACTTGTCGTCGGACCTGCCGCCTTAACGTGCCAGTTTTCCTCGTCGTCCTTCATCATAACTGGACCACAATGATAAATAATTTGTCCATTAAGATCAATTGGCGCGTCATGTTCCATTAGATGATGATGAATCGCATCTCTTCCTGTGTGCATCATGCCATTAATAACAACGACATCTCCTACTTTCAGCTCACGAATTTGTTCCTCAGTAATAGGTGCTTCTAGTACGACCTCACGAACCTCATCCGTCGCTTCTGCTACAGCAACTTCTTTTGACGCTTGTTCCAAATCAACCGTTTCGTCATCCTTATACAACCAATCAACAATATCGCCTGATTGTTGATCTAACACAACACCTAACCGGCGATACGCCCAGCAATTGTATGCTACCGATACGAAGAAGCTTGCTGGTAAACGATTCATCGCACCGATCTTACAGCCTAACAGCGTCGCTTCTCCACCAAAGCCCATCGTTCCAATACCAAGCTTGTTGGCATTATCTAACACATATTCTTCTAGCTTGCGTAAATCTTCATTTTCATTCACGTCATCGACTGTACGGAACAACTGCTCCTTTGCCAATGAGTAGCTTGTCGTACGATCTCCTCCGATGCCGACTCCAATAAATCCTGCACTACAGCCTTGTCCTTGCGCTTGATAGACCGAGTGCATAATACATTTACGAATACCATCTAAATCACGACCGGCCCGACCTAATCCTTCTAATTCTTGTGGCAAGCTGTATTGAACATTTTTGTTCTCACAGCCACCACCTTTAAGAATAAGGCGAACATCAATAACTTCCTTTTCCCATTGCTCAAAATGAATAACAGGCGTACCACCACCAAGGTTATTACCACTATTTTTTCCTGTTAATGAATCGACTGAATTCGGTCGTAGCTTCCCGTCAGCTGTCGCCTGTTCAATCGCTGCATAGATTGCTTTTTTCATTTCAATTTGATTGATACCTACAGGTACTTTAACCTCAAATGTAGGCATCCCCGTATCCTGACAAATCGGTGAGATGTTCTCATCCGCCATACTAATATTATCTGTTATCGTTTTCAAAGAAAGTGCAGCACGAGTTCCCGCATTCTCTTTTGCCTTTGCTGCTACAATCGCACGTCGCACATCATTTGGTAGATTTGTAGACGTTTCCACAATTAGCTTATACATACTCTCCTGAAGCTTCTCCATACCCATCATCAGATCTCCCTTTCCATCTATAAAGTTCTTACTATCCTCTATTATAAAGCGAGAAGCCTATGAAAGAAAAGAAAAAGGAATAGACATGAGGACATTGAAAACATTCACTTTTCAATGTCCTTCATATTCCCCAGCTCTCTTACAAAAGCCCCTTACCACTTGTTTCATTCATGAGCAGGTGATCGGTTTTGTTCGTATAATGAATAAGAGGTGAATACTTTCCTTCTCGCCATTCAATACTTGTCACACTCGTATTCGACAATTGAAATGGACGCTTATGCTTCGGCCATTGATCACCAACAATAATATACATTAAAAAGATACTTAGAAATCCGCCATGTGAGACAACCGCAACATGTTCATTCATATGCTTCTTGAGCATCTCTGAGAGAAAGTGGCGACATCGATCTGTAATCGACTGAGCTGATTCTGTCCCTTCGATTCCTGATAAAATAATTGACGTCTCAATAACATCGGGATACTTCTCATAAATCTCGGTCCGCGTTAAATTTTGTAATGGACCTAAATGAATTTCACGAACATCTTGAGCTTTCACTGGTTTCACATCGATATGATTAGAAATGAGCGATGCTGTATCCCACGCTCGAATTAAGTCACTACTATACAAATGAGCAATGTGCTTTTCTTTTATATAGCGTCCAACCAACTCCGCTTGCTTTCGTCCGTTGACCGTTAAATGGTATTCTTCCTGACCTTGGATTCTTCCTAAAGAATTCCCCTCTGATTCACCATGTCGAATCAAGTACAGCTTCATCTATTTATTCTCCTTTTTGTTGCCAGCCTTTGCGAAATTGCTTACACTTTTCTTCAATATCATCTAACATTGCAAGCACGCGATCAATTTCCTTCACACCTGCCTCTTCTGGATCAATCTCATCTAATACATGTAAAACCGTGTGAAGTCTCTCGTGCAACTCGTCCATTTGCTTTCCTTCTTGTTTCATGCTTTCTCTCCTCTATTCGCTCAAATTCTTTTAAATTGTAACAAACATAGACTCTTGAAACAATCACCCTTTGTCTACCACTCGTCATATCTCTTGTTTTACGTTATGATTAGAGTGGAAAGGAGCACGATGGTAGTGATACATACGAAACAAGCGATTACGCCTAACCATGATCCGTGGGAGGCGTATGAAGATATAAAAGAATACGGCAAAATGGCCTTAACAAACATTGAATTTACAACAACAACCTTATGCAATATGCGCTGTGAGCATTGTGCTGTTGGTTATACATTGCAGACGAAGGATCCCGATCCACTTCCTTTAAATTTGTTAATTAAAAGGCTTGATGAGATTCCAACGCTTCGCTCCATTAGCATAACAGGTGGAGAGCCGATGCTTTCGATGAAATCGGTCGATCAATATGTCGTACCACTTCTCAAATATGCACATGAACGTGGAATTCGTACGCAAATCAATTCGAATTTAACCCTTGATTTAAAACGATATAAAAAGATCATTCCTTATTTAGACGTTCTGCATATATCCTATAATTATGGGAGTGTTGATGATTTTGCTTCAATTGGCTTTGCTGTCATGGAACGCAAGCCAACCTTTGAGCAACGAGAGAATCTTTATAATCGAATGATTGAAAATGCAAAAGCACTAACAAGTGAAGGCGTACTCGTCTCAGCGGAAACGATGATTAATAAACGAACACTCCCTCACCTTGAAAAAATCCATGAGAAAATCGTTGAAATGGGCTGTCAACGTCATGAAGTTCACCCTATGTACCCAAGTGACTTTGCAAGTGCATTAGAGGTCGCTTCTCTTGATGATATTCGCGCTGGTATTCATCGCTTACTTGACACACGTCATGAAGACGTCTGGATGTTATTCGGTACGTTACCGTTTTATCCATGTAATGAGCAGGAGCAAGATCTACACCTTTTAAAGAGACTTTATGATGCAAGGAATGTCACGGTGCGAAATGACCCAGATGGTCGTTCACGTTTAAATGTGAATATTTTTGATGGAAGTGTGATCGTTACTGACTTCGGTGATGAAGGGCCGTCCCTTGGGAACATCCAGCATACACGTCTGCAAGATTCTTACGACACATGGCTTAAATCAGCACTTGCACAATCGCTCCACTGTCATTGCCCTGCCGTACAATGTCTTGGTCCGAATACGCTCGTTAAGGATGCTTATTATCCATCGGTTGATTTTCAAACACGCAAATCAAACATCCAGTAAACGATTTTAGTTTACAGGATGTTTCACTTCCCTGAAATCCGTACACGAAAGCAACTGACTTTTTTCATTACATAGAATAAATCCCTTCCCATTTTAATAAAGATAGTAATGCGAAAAGGGGGAATCGAAATGGCAAAGCTAGGTTTTCAAAAAGGGCCCGTTGAGGTTTTTAATACAGAGGATCAGCCACTCTATACTACAAATGTTTCTACGCTCGAAACACCTACTGTCGTCATTCCAATTGAAGGGCTCGCAGCGAAAGATGGTGTATTCTATGCACTGACGACTGATTCTATCAGTGTTGTAGCAAATGGATTTCTTACTTTACAGCTAACGAACCCAGCGGGCAGTGGCACGCAATTATTCATCTCACGAATATCAGGTGGGGCAAGCGTCAATACAAGTATTGCCGTTTTACGAAATGCAACCTTTCCTCAAGCTGGAACGAGCCTCATCCCAAGAAATACGAACTTCACTTTACCTGATAATAGTATTGCAACGGCAAAATTTATTTCCCAAGTAACTGATCCAACAGTCGGTGGTGTAAATCTTAATACAGTTGTCCAGCCTAGTGGACTTTTTATCATTGAATATCAAGGAAGAATTATTTTAAATCCAAATACGACGATGGTCGTGCGAATGACGAACAGAACGAACCAAACCAATTTACTTTCTTTAAATATGTCGTTTTGGCAGGACCCATTATAATCTAATCCGCAATAGAGAAAGAGCACTGAATAAGTTTCGTTCTTAACTTTTCTAGTGCTCTTTTGGCAATGTACGAAAGCGAACATCGGTTGAAGTTATATCACCATAGGTACTAAAGAACTTTTTCAGTGGCTTCCATATCGGTCTTTATTAGAATACAATAGTTGGTTTAACTTTAAGGATTTTCATTCAAAGCAACATGTTACGAGCGAAAACGATCGTTCATTCTTTATCATGGCTTATTACCGCGGCTTACTAGAGGAGATAAATGTGAACGAAAGATGATCTTGAACCGGAATCCATGATCCGACCCCCTGCTGAGTTACATTTTTCACTTCTAGTCTTCTTTTCCCACCTTTAAACGTTAAATAAACCTCGCCATACGTCACTTTCCCTTTTTCATGAACAGCCGGAACATGACTATACAAGTATCCTACCTGCTTAGCAGGAACATTATACTCATTTTGCTTTCTCGTTCCTTGTCCAATGACCGTTTCAAACGCAAGAGGTAAATTCGTTTCTTCTGCTGCATGAATCATCATCATTTTTTTTACGGCTTCACTATTCGGTATTTTAGCGGTTAAACCACCTGCGAACTTCTTCTGTTGCTCCTGGTAATAGGAGAGTTTCTTGGAACTATTACCGCCTCGATTATCAACAAAATTCGTATTAATTTTCTGATGCTGCCAATTCACTTCCGTACTTTCAGATTGATACGATAACGGCCATTCACCTAAATAAATCGATGCTCGAAAGCCAATTGCTAGCTTGGAGTACTGGATCGTTGATTCATTCAGCAACTTAACTAAATCAGGGTTCTCAATCGTAATGTCTGTTGTACCCATTAATTCTTCCGCAAGCTCACTCGGCTGCAAATAAGGCAAATCTTGAGTAGGGTTCGTATACGTATTTTCCTTACCGATTTTAATGACAGTATCAGGCACATCAAAATTGCTTTCCTTCTCTTTTGTCTTATCGTCTTCTGATTCAGCTAGCATATGAACCGGAGACAGCATAACAGCCAACATAACAATGAACCATATGAGTACACGCTTCATCGTACACTCCTCCTTCAATCTAAACTATTTTATGAGTAGTTTGAGCAGAGGAAAAAGATATTATCCATCAAAAGGCCAGTAAAAAGTTTGAATACAACTTTTTACTGGCCTGATCGTTAACTATGTTCATTTTTTACTTTTTCCCATTGGATTTTCTTCTCAACCCTAGGATAGAACCATTGAATCATCGGTCCAATTAAAACGGTCACTAAGATCGTTCCAAGTCCAATCGGTCCACCAACGAAAAAGGCAATCGCTAACGCAAGAAGCTCAGTAATCGTTTTCGCAATGAAAAAGTTCACCTTGAGCAAATCTTTAATCGCGAGCATCAATCCATCAACCGGAATACGGGCAAACTTAGCTTGTAAATAGATAGAGGCACCAAAGGCTATAATAACAATACCTAAACACAAAACAATGAGCTGTAATAGAAACGTTGCAAAAAAAGTATTAGAAAAAATATACAACAACCAAAAATCGATAAAATATCCTAAAACGAAAATCGTAACAATTGAAAATAATTCAGGCTTTGATTTTGTAAGTAAAGCATTTAGAAAAATTAATGCAACACCAATAAAAATAACCCAATTGCCGACAGTATATGTCGTCATATTTGCTAAACCAACATTTAAAGCATCCCAAGCGCCCGTGCCTAATCCAGATATAATCGTTAACGATATTCCAAATGAAACGATAAATAACCCACCGACATAGCTTAGAATTCTTATTGTAAAAGCATTCATCGTTATAACTTCTCCTTATTTCTTGTCGTATCCTTCGATGTCCGTTCAGCAATGTCTTCACTAATCTTTCGCCAATTTCCGTGGAAATAATAGCCGATTGCAAAAAAACTACTCACAATAAAACTAACTCCCATTCCAACCGCAATCCCATTTTCACCTAAAAAGTGCGAAAACAATGCTGTTAATGGGTATCTAAGCAGCCAGAATGAAATGATATTTAGCATTAATATAGGAAACATTGCACCCGCAGCACGTGCGACCCCATTTAAAACAAAATTAATGCCTAAAAAAGGGTAGAAGAACGCGATCGTCTGAACGTACATCGTACCAAAATCAACCGTTTGCTCGTCCTGGATAAACATTTGAATAAGTGGCCTCGCACTAACAAAGACAATCAAACTAATTATAAATGAGACGACAACAATTAATCCTACAGCTTTTTTCGCTATTTCATCTACTCGTTTCCACAGTCTAGCACCGATATTTTGCCCTGCCATACTATTAACAGCTGAACCTAACGTTAATGCAGGTAGCATAATATAGCTATCTAAGCGTTGAGCAGCACCAAATCCAGCAACAACATCTTCTCCATAGCTCGTGACGACACTCATAATCGCTAAAATTCCTGCTGAAATAGTCATCATCGAAAGTCCAGCAGGTAAACCCATTTTAAACAACACGATGAAGTAATTACGATCCGGCCATGTTGGCACTTGAAACGGAATACCCGCTTTCTTTATTGAAAACCATAGACCATAGACAAAAGCTGTTCCCTGCGCGACAATTGTCGCATAAGCAGCTCCGTCAATTCCTAAATTAAGCACATGAATAAACAATGGATCAAGTGCGGCATTTAATAACACAGCGATGAAAATAAAACGGACAGGTGTACGACTATCTCCCATCGCTCTTAGAACAGTACCAATAAAATTATAGCCAAATAAAAATAAAATACCGACAAAGTTAATCTGTAAATAAGATTGGGCTAGTGGAAGGACAGGCTCAGGTGTCCCGAGCAATCGTAAAATCGCCCCAGAAAAAAAGAAGCCAATAAATCCTAATAATACTGTTAATGTCCCAAGAACAAAGACAAACGCATTTAAGGACTCCTTCAGTCCTTTCTCATCTTTTGCCCCTTTACGCTGACTTATAACCGTTAATGTCGCACCATTTAATCCAATAATAAAGCTTAAAATCGTAAAGATCACCGTTGCTGAAATCGTGATCGCAGCTAATGCATCAGCCCCTAACAAGTTACCAACCCAGATGGAATCAATTAATTGATAGGAGGATTGTAAACCATTGCTCAAAAAAATCGGCCATGAAAAGATAATCATCTTCTTTAAGATGGGTCCCTGTGTAAAATCGAGCTGCTCTGCTTTCATGTTCTTTCCTTCTTCCGCACCATGGGATCAAGTTACATCTGCTTGAAGCTTTCCGTCACTTGAATGCTGTCTTTCACCGATTGAACGATCGGGCAATTTCTTTTCGCAATTTCAAGTGACTTCTCTATTTGCTGATCACTTGCAGAGCTTCCTACTATATTAAAATGAAGATGGATATCTGTCACTTCATTTGCACCTGCTTCATTCCTTGTCACATCCGCTTGAATCGTAATATCGTCATATGTAATTCGCTTTTTTTCAAGAACCTTACGTAATACTCCACCGCTACAAACCGCAACAGATGACACTAGTAGCTGAAACGGTCGAAATCCAAATTCCTCATTCCCAGAAATATCTAATGTCCCAAATTCAAACTCACCTTGAAATCCATTCTCTTTCATTTTAAATTCCATCATTCCACATCCTTTTCTTTCAATTCTTCAGTCTAGTCTAACATACGTTTGCTTAAGATGTGACATCCCAAATACAAAAATGTGATAACGAGGGTAATAAAGTTTGGCCATCCGCTTAAGGGCCGACTGCTGTAGGAGGAAAGGGCAGGGTGAAATCCACCGGCGTGTCGGTTATTCAACGTCCTCCATCTCGGTCGCGGGCTCGAAGCTCAGTAACAAATCTCTAAACAAAAAAGCCTGTCGACCGTCTCGCTTTTGCTAGACTTTGTCGACAGACTAAAGGTGGCCAACGTAATGTGGCCACCTTTTATTCACCTAATTCAGCGATCATTTATATATTATTCAACGAACAATGTGGGGTCGAAACGATTTTTATCTTTTGGAGACACCTCATCTCATTCATGTTAAAAAACAATCTTGAAAATCTTTGTTATCCTCCAACGTAATCACCTCATTAAGAATTGACTACAAAATCAGTTACTATCCTATTGTGCCTTTGAACAATGATGATCGTGAACATTTGGTGAGTGAGTAACAGCTTTAGCTGTCCTCGATTATTATCATGTCCGTTTGTCATGAAACTATACAGATTTTTTTAGGAGATCAGACATCAGCCCAGTGGCTTTTTTTGATCGAAAGGAAGCTCTTTTCCTGAGATTCTCTTCGAAAAAAAATTGAGAGCTTGTCTCCCCAAGACAACCACTTAAACATTATTCTTTCAATTTCTTCACTTCTTGTGCAACACCCTTAGTCGCTTGAATCACGTCTTCTGAGCTCTCTTTAATATGAGATACTGTTTCAGACATCGTTTTCAGATCGGTGGAAATTCCTCTTATAGCCTCAGAAATTTCATTAGAAACTTGCTTCATCTGTGTCGTAATTTCCTCACGATGATCACGAATAAAGCGGACGGCTTCTGATGCACTTTCTGTTGCATGCTTACACTCCGAAACGATCTTCGTTCTCCACTCCTTCTTTGCAAGAACAAGGCCAACAGCTACAGCGCCACCTATCCATAAGCCTTTGCATAATGAACCATATTTCTTCTTCGTCAATTCTGTCTTTACTTGTTCACTCATCATCCCATCCTCCTTCACAAGTCTTTCTTTTATTGTACCAATAAGCTTGAGAAAATGAAAAGAAAGGGATGCACGAATTCACAGTGCATCCCTTCATATCGATCAAACCTTAATTATATGCTTGTGTGAGGAAATCATCTGTTTCAACAGATTCAAAGCCTTCATATTCAGCACTTTTTAACTCGTTTAACTCGTTTGCTAAGCGCTCTAACTCTTTTTGCATATCCTCGATCATTCGCTTTTGAGAAACCGTCATATGACCTCGCTCCTTTTATCGTTGTTTTCCCCTGATTGAGCACTCGCTCAGTTTTATAATAAAAAAAAAGAAATTCATTACTTTTAAAGTTAAAAATATTCTAACAATAATTTAGTTATTTGTAAATAGTTATTGCTCATTTATTTGCTGAATTAAATTTTTTTCATATTGTTGTCTCTCTAACAACTCATTTAGACGCTCCACAACAACATAATCTGTTGCCTGATTCGATAATGCATGCAGCTTTTGCTGACGCTGTTGATCTGCCTGCTTTTGTTCCGCTACACCAGCGTGATACGATTCAGGCCTGTTAAATGGTAATTGATCGACAGACGGCTCTTGACCTGTCAAATATGAATATACCCATTTGATGCGACTATAATACAACCTTCTGCTCGCTAACAAACGTCTCCATATTTGCCGCTCTTCTCGATTAATGGCAATAACAGATAAATAATCGATTCTCAATACGTCTGAACTTTCATATTGTAGGATGCTTAGCAGATCACGAGGATTAATTTCACGAGCATATAACATATAACTCAACGTTACCACCTCTACATGACTACTCTTATTGAGGTTGTTGACTGACCTCGTTTCGTATTATGCACAAATCAACTTTTCGAAAAATTATAATAATTCAATCATTAAGTGAGGCATTATCTGCTATAATAGTTGTATTACTAAAGAAAAGGTGATGTTTAATGCGTAAACATTTAACATCGTTTCAAGACCTCGTTCAACAAAACAAAAAACAATTACTCGAAGACCCCAAAGCTCTAGACGAAATTGAAAAACGACTAGAAGACAGACAAATGAAAGCAAGTCTCCAACACGTACAAGACGATCCTGACCAAAAAGAAAACTAACGACCCTATCTACAAGCTAAAAATCGCTCAGACCTATCATGCTGATCGATTTTTTCTTTTTGCGGACATTCAAGAGGAACGCCCGCATGATTACCACCATTCTATGCTTTACGTTCATATATATGCACGTTTACCATCAAGCTTTCTGTTAAAGCCTTTTTATTCTTTTGTTAATGCCATAAATTCATCAATATCTGCTAAAACGACATTAATAGCCTCCTGCCAAAAGTCAGGCTTCGTCAAGTCAGCATCGAGATGCTTCTTTGCTAACTCCTCAACACTCATTCGTGCAGTATCCTCCAATAAAGCAATATAGCTTTTCTCATAAGAACTTCCAACCTCCTGAGCCTTCTTATACAAACCGAGACTAAATAAATAACCAAATGTATAAGGGAAATTATAAAATGGGACACCGGTTATATGGAAATGCAATTTAGATGCCCAAAAAGTAGGTGAATACGTTGACAATTGTTGACCATATGCCTCCTGTTGAGCAGTGATCATTAAATCATTTAATTGCTCAGCCGAAAGCATACCCTCTTTTCTTCGTTCATAAAATCGAGTTTCAAATAAAAAACGAGCATGGATGTTCATGAAAAAGGCAATTGCTCGAGAAATTTTATTTTCCAACAGCGCAATTTTCATTTCTTTCGTGTTTGCTTCCTCCACTAATGCATCTGCAACAATAGCTTCAGCAAATGTTGAGGCCGTTTCAGCCACATTCATCGCATACCGTTGAGATAGTGGCTCCTTCTCCTTCAAACAATGCGCATGAAACGCATGGCCCAATTCATGTGCTAACGTAGACACGTTAGACATTGAGCCGTCATACGTCATAAAAATTCGCGATTGCTTTGACAATGGAAACGTTGTACAAACCCCCCCTGGTCGTTTATGTGAACGGTTCTCAGCCTCCACCCAACCATCGCGCAAAGCTCCTTCAGCAAACACCGCTAGTTTCTGACTAAAACGTTTAAAGTGGCTAATAATCAATTCACATGCATGCTCGTAAGGAATGCTTTGATTGTGCCGCAGTGGCAATGGTGCATTCACATCATAAATAGCCAGTTTCTTTATTCCTAACAACGTTGCTTTTCTATCCATAAAAGGATAAAGCATTTGTTTGTTTTTCTTAATCGTATCCCACATCATTTTCAACGTTTCGTCTTGCATTCGATTCATTTCAAGTGGTTCCTTTAAAACAGAAGTCCAGCCTCTCGCTTTGTACAACTGGATACGGAAACCAGCCAAATGATTTAAAGTGGCTGCAAACAGTCCAGCCTCTTCTCCCCAAGCCTTCTCTGATAAATGAAAGGCCCGTTTGCGAACTTGACGATCTACATGGTGAAGCCGATTTTGCAATTGTCCTGCTGATAGAAATTTTTCTTGACCGTCCTCTACAAATGGTATACTCATTCGACCGACTGCCTGTTGATACACCTTCCCCCATGCATGGTAGCCATCAATAGCCAATTGTGCCGCTAGCTTCTCTTCAGCTGGTGGCAGCTTCTCCTTCGCACTCTCCCTTCTTTCCAATAGGTGGAAGGATATTTCTTTCATCTTCTTCTTTACTAATAATTGCTCCCACTCTGTTTCAGACAGCAGTGTTAATTCAACGTCAATCATCCCCCAAATCGTTTGCAAAGCTGTCGACTGTACCGTTATTTTCCCCTGCCATAAGGCTGCTTTTTCATCCTTAACATTTTGAGCGGTTAAACAACTGACAAATGCACTAGCCTCTCTTACACGCTGCATCGCTTGCTGAGTGTCAACAATAAGTGATTCTAGCTCTTCTATCCTTTCTAATCCCGATTGTAGCCGGCCTTCCAGCTCATTTAAACAACCATCCGTTTCCTCGACAAATTGCTTAAATTCACTTGATGTACTTCCTCCTTTAAAGATAGAAGAAAGCTCCCATACGTCTGGATAATTCATACAAATCCCCCTCTCTTTATTTGAGGCATCTAAAGTTAGCAGCGAAACTTTTTCAGCACCATTGATTTTACTAGTAGTCTATTTCGATACCGTTCATTCTATCACCTTCACAACGACGATTGAAACGTAAAAAGGTTGAGTCTCGTATATGAATAAACAACCTTACGAAAGGATTGATTCGATGAAAAAGAATGGCTGTATCAAATGTGGACATACCGAAGCAAAAACGAAGGAAATCGCTACAACCGGGACAGGGCTGTCTAAAATGTTAGACATTCAACATAACAAATTTATCGTTGTATACTGCACAAACTGTGGCTACTCAGAGCTCTATAATAGGGAAATGTCCAGCACATCAAATGTCATTGATTTCTTTTTTGGCTGAACTAGCATAGCGTGTTTAAAGCAATATACAGAGCCAGCGTACTTTTTTGAAAGCTCTCTACAAGTGAGCTGCTTGTAAAGAGCCGCGCGGCGTACAGTTCCATTGCCCTCTTTGCATTCTTATCGACAACAGTATCCGCATAGAATTTCCTAAATAATAAAAAAAACAGTGTCTCTAGTCCATTACTCTAAAGACACTGCTCCATCTCTATCCATTTAGCATACCAACATACGGTGAGATGTCTACACCTAGACGATCTGCTAAGTTATGCCCTAACTGTTCGTCCGCACGATAAAAATTACAAATCGCGATTAAGCGAGTTCGCTCCTCTACTTGTGAAAGCTCCGAGACTACGTTAGTCACAAGGGTGTCCTGCTGCTCCTTTGTGTACTTACGGTAAATATCTCCTGCTTGCTTGAAGTCCTCCTCTTTCGCTATGTGTTGACTAGCAAGCTGCTTCATTAACGGATACCCCTCTAGCACTTCTGAGTCTTGCTTAACATCATTTGATTGATTACTCATTACGAATCCCCCTATATCTTCATTTTCAAATCGTTGATCACACTAGACATGACCGACAAGGAAAATTAATTATTTATAATAATTATTATATGATTATAATTATCATTGTAAACAATCTATTTAAAGCTGTCAACTTTTATTTATAATAATTATAATTAAGAGGCCATTTTTAAAAAGTTTTGATACTAGGAGAACACTGAAACGTATCAATCAACTTTTTTAGCATCTTTACTTTGACTAGCAATGGTAGAAGTTTCCCCTCGACAATAGCTCGCTCTTTGTTATACAACCGTTTCAGTTTCCATCCTATATATTCTCAATTAGAAACTCGATAAACTATTTAATTAAGAATAGGAGCTTTATTTCACCCATTTTCTTAATAGAGATAATAGCACCGAGCCTTGCTTATAGCGAAATGGAATATCAAAGTTTGTGGCCTGCTTCAGCAAACTCTTTTTCGTCGTAAAGGTTAAAAAGCTATCATAGCCGTGGTAAGCTCCGATTCCACTTTCACCTTTACCACCAAAAGGTAAGTGTGGTGTAGCTAAGTGCATAATTGTATCATTGATACAGCCTCCACCAAATGGAATTTGTTGCGTAATCATCTCCTGGAATTCCTTCGTTTCTGAGAAGACATATAGAGCTAATGGATTAGGATTACGATTGGCCTTTTCCATACAGTCCTCAGTTGTAGTGTATGAAAATATCGGTAATATAGGACCGAATATCTCTTCTTGCATAATAGACGCATCCCATGCCACATTCGTTAAAATCGTTGGCGATAATAGATCATTTTCAACATCAACTTCTCCACCTACTACGACTTCACCATCTTCCAAGAAGGATACTAACCGTTTCAAGTGACGCTCACTTACAATTTTAGGATAACGCTTCTGTCGTATACGCTTTGAAAATAGCTTTTTCGTATGCTTCTGTATAAGTGACAGAAAGGAATCCATCACCTCTTCATGCACGAGGACATAATCAGGTGCTACACACGTTTGACCTGCATTCAAAAACTTGCCCCAGGCAATCCTCTTAGCAGCCAAATCTAGCTTCGCACTTCGGTCGACAATGGCCGGACTTTTCCCACCAAGCTCAAGTGTTACCGGAGTTACATGCTCAGCTGCAGCCTTCATCACAATCTTGCCTACCTTTGTACTTCCAGTGAAGAAAATATGGTCAAAGCGCTGTTCTAACAAAGCTCGACTCACCTCGACATCTCCTTCAATCACCGTCACATATTCATCATCAAAATACGTTCTAATCATTTCAGCAATGACTTTTGAAGTATGTGGGGTTAATTCTGACGGTTTGATAATTGCGCAATTTCCTCCGGCAATCGCTCCAATTAAAGGTGCAATTGCTAAATGAAATGGATAATTCCAAGGGGCAATAATCAAGCAAAGTCCATGAGGTTCATAATAGACGATACTTTTCGAACCTTTGTGCGTAATCGGTGTCTTGACCTTTTTAGGCTGCATCCATTTTGATAAATGAGTAAGGATATGTGTTATTTCTTGGTAAACCGGGGCAAATTCCGTTAAGAATGCTTCTTCTTTCGGCTTATTTAAGTCAAGCAATAGCGCATCTAACAACTGTTCCTCATATTCCTTTATCGCTTCCTTTAATTGTTTTAACTGATTTAATCGAAATGTTAAAGAGCGTGTACTTCCATTCATGTAATATGCTTTTTGCCTATTAATGACCGTTTCCATAGCTATCTCTTCACTCCCGTCTATATTAACTCTTTCTACCATAATCAGCTTTAATTTCTCCCCACTTCTCGGTGTGCCATTTCTTAATTTCATTCTCATACTGATTCGTTTGTAGCCAATGTTCGGCACGGTCCATCAATGACCAAATGTATTCAGTTTGTAGATTTCTTTCTAATGTCGACTTTGCTTTCTTTTGCTTCACCCATTTAATCGCCGTCAAAGAATCCGAATAAATGGTTTTATGACTTCCTTGCTTATGTAAATAAGCGAGACCATGAACAATCGCCAAAAATTCACCCATATTATTTGTCCCTATTTTTATTTCATCATGGGCAAAGAGAATTTCCCCTGTTTTCGTATCGACTCCTTTATATTCAACGATACCCGGGTTCCCACGACAACCAACATCAACGGAGATACTATCCCATTCAATTTCACCATCGTCACATTGTGCTGTCTTCTTCTGCGCCTGTTCACCTTTCAGTGCTCGCTCCGCTTCTTCTCTAGTTGGGTAAGATTTGAATTTAGCACCGACATACCCTTTCACCTGTGCTTCACATTCCATCCACGACGTAAAAATCCCCGTCTTACGCCCTTTCCAAACGACATAAAATTTCTTTTTAGCCAATTTAACACCTCATGAATAAGATTTGTTGTTAATGAAATAGTAACAATGAAATAACGAATTGACAAAGAAAGGAGCATATACTCATGAAAAAGCGCAATCCACAAAAAGAAAAAGCCTTAACGAATAATAAAACACCGAAAGAATCACTTTTAAACGAGGAAGTAGCAAGCGAAATGGTCGATAACGGATCAAACAAAGCGAACAAGAAAAATCGTTAAGCTTCAAATGTTGCACTAATAGATGAACGTTGCTTTATTTTACGTATATCATCGCCTCTTTTGTCCAATAATGGTTCTAAAAAGAGGTGATGAGCATGAATATAAGTATTAATCGTAAGCGTACCGTTCAAGAGGCTGGAGATTTAATTAGCACGAAAGACAATCACCTTTATGCCATCATTGAAGATAAAGGTGAACGTTTTCCTTATCACTTAGTCTGCTTGAAAACCTTCACCATTGTTGAAAGCTATGACTCCGTCCCAACGAATAAAGAAATTGAAGAAGATACCGGAGAAAAAATCAACGGCATTTACGATCATACCGATTCTCACATTAGCGTGTCATAAGAAAAACGCGACAGCGTCTTTTCTTACCTACAAATCCGCCTAGATCTTCCTCAATTATTCCCTCACTTACTTCTGCGACATTTATCATTTTTTTAGCGGCGTATGTAGCCGTTACAATGAGTTTGAGCACAACTGAAAGGGGGGTTCTTTCATACTATCACGCATGAGCCGACTATATCTGTAAACCTTAACCATATCTTCTTAAGCGAGAACAACACGTAAAGCTACCAAGCCCTACGTGTTGTACTTTGTCTATTTCGCTTCTGCTTCTTGCTCTTCAAACCATTCATCTAACACCTTTGCATCCAAGACTCTAGCCTCAACAAAGGCAATTTGCTTGTCAATAAATAAAGGCTGCCATTTGATCTTGAGATCCTTCGCCATACCAACAAGCGTCAATAGCTCTTGCCATGCCACATAGCGCTTATACCAAAAGAATTGAGGCTGTTCTGTTATATATGGGTAGAGATCATCAAACTCAGTGTGCTTACAATCAACCGTTCTCTCAAACTGTCGTTTTGCCGCTTGAAGGCGTTGTTCAAAATAAGAATGTAATTGTTCTTGCTCCATGTTTATGATACCCTCCCATTTTCAAAATAGTTATTCTCTATATATCTATCATACCACGATCATCATCATGACAAAAGGATGACGATTAGCACGGATCTATATACTGTTACCAATATGTCCATCATTCGAGATCACTGGATAAGTTTAGGCTAAGTATTTATCCAGTGGTCTCCATTATTCACCTTTTCCATACACACTTACTAAAAATAGACAACATACAATGATTGACGCTTTCATGCAATCTCGCTATGATAGAATGAGTGTCAATTGTACGAATAAAAAGACTTACAAAGAAAATCTTAATAAGATGGGAGGTTAGTCATGCTCTCCGTCAAAAAATCATTAAATAACAATGTCCTCGTAGCCACAGATTCTAAATATGGAGAAGTCGTTCTTATCGGTAAAGGGATTGGCTTTGGTAAAAAAAGTGGTGAGACGGTATCAGAGGAAGAAGCAGAGAAATTTTTTATTTTAAAAGAAGCAAAAGAACAAGAGCAGTATAAACAGCTACTTGATTATGTTGATGAAGGTTTTATCGGTTTAATGGATGATATGATTCATTTAATCGAAAAGCGCTTCTCCATCAAGCTCCATGAACATATCCATATCGCCTTAACCGATCACTTATTCTATGCAGTGAAGCGTGTTAAGCAAGGTCTTGATATTTCAAATCCCTTTCTTACAGAAACGGAGCTCGCTTATCCGAAGGAATATGCGGTTGCAAGTGAATTAATCGAATATTTGAATGAGTCACTCAACATTCACATTCCACGTGGAGAAATTGGCTTTGTTACTTTGCATATTCATAGCGCCTTGTCGAACCGTTCACTATCTGAAGTCAATAAGCATACACGATTAATTGGTGAGTTAGTCCAAATTATCGAAAATGTCTTATCGATTTCGATTGATCGTCAAGACATTAATTATTTACGATTAGTACGTCATCTTCATCATGTCATTGAACGAATCGAAAAGGAAAATTACATCGATAATCAAGAATCTTTAAAAAGAGTGTTGCAAGAAGAATATCCAATATGCTACAATCTTTCTTGGAAATTGATGAAGATTATGCAGCAAACATTGCACCGCGATGTCCCTGATGCTGAAGCTGTTTACTTAACATTACATCTTCAGCGTCTAGCTAAAAAATAATGTCATTTTTTATTATTCTTTTTACCGTGTGACTGGTCATGCAGGCATGAGAGAAAAGAGAGTAATTCACAATGATTAGGAGACAATAATGTTATCCTATATCATTTGTGATACCTCTTTTCACTCATGTCTTTTTTGTGTTGTATCGTCTTCATCAAACTATTTATAAGGAGGAAATTATATGTTTAAGAAGTCTTTTGGCGTATTACAGCGTGTAGGTAAAGCACTTATGCTTCCAGTAGCGCTTTTACCAGCTGCAGGTATTCTGCTTGCATTTGGTGATGCCCTGCAAAACCCTGATATTACATCTGCGATCCCTGCACTTGAAGCAACTTGGGTTGTCATGCTAGCAAGCATCATGCAAAGTGCTGGTTCCATCGTTTTTGATAACCTTCCGCTTTTATTCGCTGTTGGGGTAGCGATTGGTTTATCAAATGGAGACGGTGTTGCTGGACTTGCTGCCATTATCGGTTACTTGATTATTAACGTAACGATGGGTGTTATGGGTGGTATTCATGCAGACATGATTAATGCTGAAAACCCACAATATAGTTTAATTCTCGGTATTCCTACTTTAGGAACAGGAGTATTCGGTGGGGTTATTGCCGGTCTACTAGGCTCCTATATGTATAACAAATTTTTCAACATTGAGCTACCACCGTACCTTGGATTCTTTGCCGGTAAGCGCTTTGTTCCAATTGCAACAGCGTTTTTCGCCCTTTTCGTTGGGGTTCTCTTACATTTCGTTTGGCCTTCTGTGCAAACAGGAATGAACGCGATCTCTTACTTAATGGTCGATTCCAATCGTACGATAGCTGCTTTTATTTTCGGAGTGATTGAACGTGCATTAATCCCGTTCGGACTACACCACATTTTCTATTCACCATTCTGGTTTGAATTTGGTCAATACACAAATGCAGCTGGTCAGCTTATACGTGGAGATCAACAAATTTTCTTTAATCAAATTCGTGATGGTGCAGAGTTAACGGCTGGTACATTTATGACTGGTAAGTTTCCATTTATGATGTTCGGTCTTCCAGCAGCAGCACTAGCGATCTATCATTGCGCACGTCCTGAGAAGAAGAAGGTCGTAGCTGGTATTATGATTTCTGCAGCCTTAACGTCTTTCTTAACAGGGATTACAGAGCCACTTGAATTTAGTTTCTTGTTCGTTGCTCCATTATTATTTGCGATTCATACGATTTTCGCAGGTTTATCCTTTATGGTTATGCACATGCTTGACGTAAAAATTGGAATGACCTTCTCAGGTGGGGTTATTGACTTCTTACTTTATGGTGTCTTACCTGGTCGTACAGACTGGTGGCTTGTTATTCCAGTTGGTTTAGTATTTGCAGTTATTTATTACTTCGGCTTCCGCTTTGCCATTAAGAAGTTTAACTTAATGACACCAGGACGTGAAGATGATGAAGAAAGTGAAGAAAAGCCATCAAGCTCTACTTCAGAACTACCATATGAAGTATTAAAAGCACTAGGCGGAAAAGAGAATTTAACAAACTTAGACGCTTGTATTACTCGTCTACGCGTTAGCGTTGATGATGTCAATAAAGTGGAGAAAGATACATTAAAGAAACTCGGTGCATCCGGTGTGATGCAAATGGGTAACAATATTCAAGCGATCTTTGGTCCTCGTTCTGATCAAATTAAATCACAAATGCAAAATATTATTAGTGGACGTACACCTGCTCCTGCAGAGGAACAACCTGTTGAAGAAAAGATACAAGAAACAACACCTACTACAAATGGGGAGCTGTCGTTCCATGCACCTATTGCTGGGGATGTTTTACCGATTACAGAAGTTCCTGATCAAGTGTTCTCAGGTAAAATGATGGGAGACGGCTTTGCCATTGTACCATCAGAAGGCTTAGTCGTTTCACCTGTGAACGGTAAAATTATTAATTTCTTCCCAACGAAGCATGCTATTGGTATTTTAGCTGATTCAGGTCAAGAAATCTTAATTCATGTTGGTCTTGATACAGTGAACTTGAAGGGTGAGGGCTTTGATGCGCTCGTTTCAGAAGGTGACACGATTACACAAGGACAGGAGCTTCTAAAATTCGACCTTGGTTACATTGGGGAACATGCAACTTCTACGATCACACCGATTGTTTTCACGAATTTAGCTGAAGGACAATCCGTTAATGTGCTCGCAGGAAAAAGTGTGAGTCGTAATGACAGTGACATCATTAAAATTAAATAACTATATAAGAAAAAGCAAGGGCGTAAACTCCCTTGCTTTTTCTTAGTCTATTATTTATATAAGGAAGGGACTCGACTTGTAAACACTGGAACATCCTGTCGAATGCGCTGAACATCTTCCACGTTTAATGAGGCTAACAACGTCTCTTCCCATTCAACTGAACCGCTAATGATGACTTCTCCCCACGGGTTAATTACTTGAGATTGTCCAGCAAATTCCACCCCATCATATGCACCGACACGATTTGAACTAACGACATACAATTGATTTTCAATCGCTCTTGCTTTTAGTAGCGTATTCCAATGCTGCTCTCTAGCTAAAGGCCATTCTGCAACAACAACTAGCATTTCCGCCCCCTCCAAGGCCAAAGACCTTATGAGCTCCGGGAATCGCAGATCATAACAAATGATCAATCCTATTTTTCGTCCCTCTAATTCAAATACTTCTGCCTTGTTATGCCCACCGGTTAAATAATCGTCTTCCTTTAACATCGGCACTAAATGAATCTTATCATATTGGTATACTAACTCCCCTTGTCGATTATAGACGAGAGCTCGGTTGTAAAAGTGACCTTTTTCTTTTACAACGATTGATCCTGCTATAACATTCACTTCATATTTTTGCGCTAATCCAGCTAGAAAGAACTCCATTTCATCGTTGTTTTCATCAATTAATTGCTGAAGTTGTGGAAGTGTATACGCAGTGGTCCACATTTCTGGTAAAACAAGCAGATCCACTGAATCTTCTTTACAAACCTCTTCTGCCCAGTTCGCTACTTTTTGACGATTTTGTTCAATCTCACCCGCAATAATATCCATCTGATAAATCGCAACCTTCATCTCCGTTCGCCTACCTTATACTAATATGTGTATGTTTATTTTATCATAATACTATTCATTAAAAGACTGAAAGAAAAACGAGGGACTGAAAAAGTTGCTTTTACTTTTTCAGCACCCTCACTGTTAACCCCTTTCTAAGTCCAAATTCTGTACTTTCCTCTCTCGAACCTTTAATAAAAATTGAAAAGCAAAATAAACTACGAAGAAATTACCGAAAATTTGAGTGTTCATAACCCAACTCGAAACCCCTCCAGAAAATAGGTTTGAAATAAAGAAACTTGAACCATTATTTTCACCATATAACGTTAAAAATTGAAACGGAAAGCCGTACGAATACATGTATTTAACTGTATGGAGATGCTCTGGAGACCTATCTGGAATAACTAGTATGAATAGAATGATTACACTGATCGAAACCCAAACCGCTCTACTATCTATATATCCCTTACCCCATCCTCTTTTTTTATATAGAATATATATGAAAATAAGAGTAAATATAAACGAAGTCCATAAGTATTTTTCAGCGTCAATACCAATAAGTGAATAAACAAAGAATGTAACAATGCTTAAAACTGTGCCGCCAACAAAAAGCAATAAAATAAATCGCATTAATTCTAACCCTATTTTCATTTTTCTCCTCCTTACCGATTAGAGGGTACAATAAAGTATACTTAGTTTACCCAGTAACATCCTAACTTTTAAAAATTGGAATTAAATCCCCTAATTAATTCTTTAACTATAACACAAATTGACTATTTGCGAATAATTTTCTATAACCCCAATAGCACCCAAGCCGCTTCATACAGCGTTGGGTGCTTCCGTATTTATCTTAAACCGTTTTCTTCTTCCATACTCCTAGTATAAGAGCTGTAACGATTGCTCCGACTAAAATCGCAAACAAGTAAGCAAGCGCACTTCCATAAACGAGTGGAATGACAAATGCTCCACCGTGCGGCGCCGGTAAACCGATTCCGAATAAGGCTGTTAATCCACCAGCTACAGCTGAACCGACGATAATCGAAGGAATCACTCTTCCCGGGTCAGCAGCGGCAAACGGAATCGCACCTTCCGTAATAAACGATAATCCTAATACGTAATTGGTCTTACCACCTTCACGCTCTTGCTTCGTAAATTTATTTTTAAAGAAAGTCGTCGCTAAGGCAATACCGAGTGGCGGAACCATTCCACCCGCCATAACAGCTGCGTGCGGACCGAAGTTTCCAGCATCAATCATCGCAATTCCAAATGTGAACGCAGCTTTATTAATTGGTCCTCCCATATCAATTGCCATCATGCCACCTAAAATAATCCCGAGAATGATCATGTTCGACGTACCCATTCCTGATAACCACGATTCTAACCCACTATTAAAGGCTGCTAATGGACTAACTAACAATAGCATCGCCATACCTGTCAAAAAGATATTGAGAACCGGAAATAGTAACACGGTTTTAATTCCTTCTAAAAATTGCGGTAACCCTTCTAACAAACGCTTCATAAATAAAGCGACATACCCTGCTAAGAAACCGGCAATTAAACCACCTAAGAAGCCAGCTTCACCTGTTGAAGCAATTAATCCACCAACCATACCTGCAGCAAAACCTGGGCGGTCAGCAATACTCATCGCAATAAAGGCCGCAAGAACAGGAATCATCAGACCGAATGCATTGCCACCACCAATCGTCATTAGCATATCAGCAAAGGCATTGTAGCTCGGGTGATTCGGATCACTCGCCTCAATTCCAAATATAAACGAGATCGCGATTAGAATACCGCCTCCGACAACAAATGGCAGCATATTTGATACACCATTCATTAAGTGCTTATAGAAGCCGCGGCGCTCACCCGACCCTTCATTTGCTTGACTGCCTCGTTCTGCACTTTCATACACCGGCACTGAATCTGACAACGCTTTCAAGATTAACTCGTTAGGCTTACGGATACCATCTGTCACTCCTGTTTGAATAACTGGTTTACCACTGAATCGAGCCATATCTACTTTCGTATCAGCCGCAACAATAATGGCGTCAGCCGCTGCAATCTCATCAGCTGTTAGACGATTTTTCACTCCGCCTGATCCGTTCGTTTCAACCTTAATCGTCACTCCCTGCTTTTGCGCTTCTGCCTTCAAAGCATCAGCAGCCATATACGTATGCGCAATGCCTGTTGGACAGCCTGTTACCGCTAATAGTTGAAAATGAGAACTTGAAGACGGATTCTTTTCTGATTTCAATTGCTCCTCTTCCTTTTCATCAATAGCCCTTACAATTTCGTCCTCAGAGCTTGCTGCTAGAAGTTTGTTGCGAAACTCTTCATCCATTAAATATGTCGACAAGCGTGATAGTGTATCTAAATGTGATTGAGTCGCATTTTCCGATGCTGCAATCATGAAGAATAAGTGAGTTGGCTGTCCGTCTAACGATTCATAGTTTAAACCATCTGACGAACGCCCAAATGCAATAGCTGGTGTTTGGACACCGGCACTTTTCGCATGTGGAATCGCGATTCCATCACCAATTCCCGTCGTACTTTGTTCTTCTCTCTCCCAAATATCTTTCTTGTACTGTGAAGGATCATTTAACCGTCCAGCAGAGTCAAGCTTTCTAACTAGCTCATCAATCGCTGAGGACTTATCCGTTGCTTTCATGTTTAACACAATCGTATCTTTTTTCAACAGCTCTGAAATTCTCATTTTACTCATCCCCCCATTTTGTAATAAACACTTCTTTTGTTAATGTCTCAACAGCTTCTCTTTGGCAAAAGCCTTGCGAGAATGCTGTCGCACTCCCTGAAGCAACGGCAAATGCAAAGACCTTTTCAATTTGCTGTCCTTCACTTAAAGCAGTCAGAAAACCTGCCACGACTGAATCACCTGCACCAACGGAATTAACGACCTCCCCAGTCGGAACGTTCGCCATATAAATCGCATCATCCGTCCCTAAAAGCGCCCCATCCCCAGCAAATGACACAAGCACAAACTGAATGCCTTTACTTAAAAGCTCTTTCACATAGGGGATTGCCTCTTCTTTTGTTGAAATCGTCGTTGAAAATAACTCAGCTAATTCATAATGATTTGGTTTAATAAACGTTGGCTTTTTTTCAATGACAGAATGCAACGCTGCTCCACTCGTATCCACAAAGACTTGTACATCTTTACCATCTATTCTCGTTAACAACCGCTCATAGATTGATGATGGCATCGTTTCAGGAACACTACCCGCTAACACGAGTGAATCTCCATCTTGTAATAGGCCAAGCTTTTTTTCTAAATCATTCAATTCGTTCTCCGTTATTTGGGGAGAAACACCATTAATTTCTGTTTCCATATTACTTTGAATTTTCATATTAATTCTCGTATCTGCGTTGATCGCTGTGAACTCTGTGACAATTCCATCACGCTCAAGCTGCTCTTGCACGAAGCGACCTGTAAATCCACCGATCAATCCGTGCGCCACACTTGTGTGTCCTAAGTTTTTTAATGCTTTTGAAATATTAATGCCTTTTCCTCCAGCCACTTTAAGATCAGCTTTTGCACGATTAACATGACCAAGCTCAAATTGTTCTAATCGAACAAAATGGTCAATCGCTGGATTTAACGTAACGGTCCTAATCATAATGTCACCACCTCTAATGCTGTTTGAGCTTTTAATTCATGATAGTAAGTGTCATCGATTTGCTCGCTCGTTACAATCATCACGTTTTGAATATGAGCGAATGTCGAGAAGGAAACTTCACCGAACTTTGAATGATCAGCTAGAATAACCCCTTGCTGTGCTCGCTCTATGGCGTATTCCTTAATAAACGCTTCCTCAGGATCTGGTGTCGTACACTCACCTTTTAAGCTAACACCATTCACACCGATAAATGCTTTATCAAATTGGAACATTTCCAAATTTTTTATCGCACTTCTGCCTATGAATGCACTCGTACCAGATTTCACATAACCGCCGATGACATGCGTCTTAATGCCAACCTCAAGCAGTGCTGCTATATTCATTAAGCCATTTGTCACAACAACGACGTCTTTTCCCTTTAAGAAAGGAATCATTTCGAGCGTACTCGTACCTGCATCTAAGTAGATGCAATCACCCTCTGCTACAAATGATGCCGCTTTTTTCGCAATTTGTCTTTTTTCATGACTGTTTTTGGCTGTTTTCTCTTCCATTGTTGGCTCAACTAGCTTATTTTGAGGTAATGTAGCACCTCCATGTAATCGCTTTAATTTACCTGCTCGTTCAAGCTCCATTAAATCACGACGGACAGTAGACTCTGAAGCTCCTGTTACATCCATAATCTCTTGAATTTTCACTGTTTCCTCTTCTTGTACCATCGCAATAATCTTCTTTTGACGCTCGATCACTAACATGATCATCACCTCTTATATGTAATAGTATACAATCAAAAACATTCAAAATCAATCATTATATTTTAAAAACATTCAAAAAAAGCAGTGACCATTCATAAACAGTCACTACTACTTTATCATACAAGCTTTTATTGTTGCAGCTCTTCGAGCAACAATGACAGCTCCGTCCATCGCTCGATTGCCGCTTCTAATTCCGCTTCTACCTGTTCTTTTTCATTTAATAGTGGCTGAATTTTCCCGAAATCACTACCAGCACCCTCAATGGCTTCCTCAATCTCCTCAACCTGTTGCTCTAGCTTCGTAATTCGTTCCTCAATTTGATCCCATTCAAGCTGATCCTTATACGATAGCTTCTTTCTAGGTTTCGGCTTCTCTTCCTTTTTTGGCTCTGGAGTACTTACTCGCTTCCTTTGCTCCTCCACGTCCTTCTGAACTTCTAAATAATCGGAGTAATGACCTTGAAATCTCGACACTTTTCCATTACCTTCGAACACAAGCAGACGATCAACGACTCGGTCTAGAAAGTAGCGATCATGGGAAACGGTTATGACGACACCTGGAAATTGCTCTAAATAATCCTCTAATACCGAAAGTGTCTCTGTATCAAGATCATTTGTCGGCTCATCCAGAAACAGTACATTCGGCTCCTCCATTAATACCCTCAATAAATATAGGCGACGTCTCTCTCCACCCGATAAGCGCCTAATATACGTATATTGACCTGAGCGCGGGAATAAAAACCTCTCAAGCATTTGCTCGGCTGTAATTTGTGTGCCATCCGCTGTATAAACAACCTCTGCAATTTCTTTTATATAGTCAATGACTCTAAGATCTCCGTTAATCTCGTTATCCTCTTGAGTATAATAACCGATGTGAACAGTCTCCCCGATCAATACTTCTCCCGAATCAGGTTTGCTCCTGCCAGCTAACATGTTTAATAGCGTCGTCTTACCCGTTCCGTTTGCTCCAACAATCCCAATTCGTTCGCCGGGAATAATAAGCTCATTCAATGAATCAACAATCTGCTGATTGGCAAATTGTTTAGAGACTGCTTTTAGTTCAATGACTTGCTTTCCTAACCTTCTTGAACCAATTACAAAATCAAACTCACGCTGAACAGACTCATACGCATCTTCTTTTATTTGATCTACGCGCTTAATACGTGCCTTTTGCTTTGTTGTTCGAGCCTTAGCGCCGCGCTTTAACCATGCCAGCTCACGTTTTAATAAATTTTGGCGTTTCTGCTCCTTGTTTTCTGCTTGCATGTGCCGCTCCGCTTTCTTCTCAAGAAAGCGCTCATAGTTTCCTTCATAGACAAATAAAGAACCTTGATCTAACTCAAACATATAATTGGTCACACGATTCAAAAAGTAACGATCGTGAGTAATTAATACAATCGCCCCTTTATAATTCGCCAAATACCCTTCTAACCATTCAATCGAAGCATGATCAAGGTGATTAGTCGGCTCATCAAGCAATAGCAAATCAGCTGGTTGAATGAGCGCCTTCGCAATCGCCACACGTTTCTTCTGTCCACCTGACAATTGACCAATTGTTAAATGGAAATCGTGCACACCTAACTTGGTCAAAATCGTCTTAGCCACGGTGTTCGCTTCCCACGCTTCCATCTCATCCATCTTCTGTTGCCACTTTATATACGTTTTTTGGTATGCTTCGTTTGCTGGCTCTCTCTCAAATTTCATTAAGCTTTCCTCATAAGCACGCATCGTGACCATGATGTTTGAATCACCAGCATAGATCTCTTCTAATACCGTAAGATCCTCTGCTAATTCAGAGTGCTGTGACAAATATTCAATTTGAAAATCCTTCGCGTGAACGAGCTCACCTGAATCAGCTCCTTCAACTCCAGCTATTATTTTCATGAGCGAGGATTTACCTGTACCATTCACCCCAATGAGCCCAATTCGTTGCTGCTCTTCTATTGTAAATGAAATATCTTGAAACAAAACCTTATCTCCATATGACTTCGTCAAACGGTCTACCTGCAAAATACTCACATCATCATCTCCTATGGTCTAGCTCCAACGCACTGAAAGGTTCAAACTAATCATTTTCGGTGTACTTAACCTAACCTATCAAAGGGTTGTCCCAATCGGTCTGTTTGGACCTTTTAAGACAACCCTTCATTCGTAGTGACTCTATTATACCTTTAATACCTTCTTAATATCATCTTCTATTTTTTCTGGCTTCACTTGTGGTCCATAGCGCTCAACAACATGCCCTTTTTGATCAACAAGAAACTTTGTGAAATTCCATTTAATATCTGAGCTAAGAAGTCCTTTTTTTTCTTGCTTTAAATATGAGTAAAGTGGATGAGCCTCTGATCCATTTACTTGAATTTTAGCAAACAGTGGAAAGGTCACACCGAAATTCAATTTACACGTTTCAGTCATATCTATATCAGCAACAGGCTCCTGATTCATGAATTGATTCGTTGGAAAGCCTAACACATCAAAGCCTTGCTCATGGTAGCGCTGATATAGCTCTTCAAGACCTTCAAACTGTGGAGCTAGCCCACACTTCGTCGCCGTGTTGACAATGAGTAAAGCTCTTCCCTTGTAGACCTCTAATGATTGCTCTTCTCCGTTTGATTTGTTTACAGTAAATTGATGAATACTCATACAAGCACCCCTCCATTCTATTAACATTTATTATAAAAGAAGGTGATCCAAAAAACGAATATTCTGCTTACCATTGCCTTCTACGTGCAAAGTCAACAAAGCGAAATTTATCAGGCCGATGCCGTGACTCCGTCAATTGAAATAGAGTCGTATCTTCTAAATAGACATGACTTTTAACAACTACAACGAGCGAATAGTCATCTAAATCGAGTAACGTCCGATCTTCCTCAGTTGGTATTTCAACGGTAATTTCCTTTTTCGCGAAACTAATCGCTAAGCCTAATTCTGACTCAATATATTCATATAAAGAATCTTCAGTAATTTCCTCAGTCAAATCTGGAACTATCGACGTTAGTAAATAATCCTTATCTAAAATAATCGATTCTTCGTCTATATCACGAACGCGAACGAGTTCCCATACGGTTCCATTAGCACTCTCATCTAAATAAAACTCAGCTTTTAACGATGCATCTAGCTCTATTTCTCGTAATGATATGACCATCGTTTTCGAACGGTGTCCAAGCTTTTCCGAAACTTCTTTATAGCTAACAAGTCCAGAAATCGGGAAGTTGAACTTAGACACATCTAATACGATTGATCCTTTTCCTTGCATTTTTTGAATATAGCCTTGCTCCGATAAGAGCTTCAAAGCCTTACGTACCGTCTCTCGTGATGTATGGTATTGCTGTCTTAATTCATGCTCAGACGGGAGATACTCCCCCGTCTTAATCGTTCCATTTTGTATTTCCTTTGCAATTTGTTCATAAATCATTTGAAATTTATTTTTCACCATTCATCACCCATTCTAGTGTATCACTTCTTATGGAAAATGAGGGAATCATATGGAGAAAGTGTTAGCTTTTTTTTAAGCTTACGCTCTATACCATTTGTTAGTAAGAGCTCGGCATCTAGATCATGATGCCATTCTTCAGGAAGTTCAAATGAAACTTCTTGATCATAAAAATTATTCATAACAAGTAATTTCTCTTCTCCCTTCACGCGCTCATATACAAATAATTGCGGATGGTCGTTTAAAAGCTGGCGATAGACACCTTCCGTAACAATATCTAATTCATGCCGCAAACGAATTAACTGTTGATAAAAAGAGAAAATCGATTCTTTCTCTCTCATAGCATTCTCCGCATTAATTTCTTTATAATTTTTTGCGACATCAATCCACGGTGTCCCTTTTGTAAAACCTCCATGAGGCTGATCGTTCCATTGTACGGGTGTTCTAGAGTTGTCACGTGATTTTTCTTGAATAATCGCCATGACATCCTCTTCTGATTTCTCTTCTTCCTTCATTTGTCGATAGTAATTTAACGTCTCAACATCTCTATATTGATCAATCGTCTCAAAATAAGGATTCGTCATGCCAAACTCTTCGCCTTGGTATATATACGGTGTTCCTTGCATCATATGAATCGTGGCTGCTAGCATCTTTGCTGATTTTTTATGATAGCGTTGATCATTTCCATATCTTGATACAACACGTGGCTGGTCGTGGTTACACCAAAACAATGCATTCCAGCCACCACCTATTTGCATGTCGACTTGCCATGTTGACAAGATCTTTTTCAACGCTTGAAAATCAAAGTCTGCTAACGCCCACTTTTTACCATTAGGATAATCAACCTTTAAATGATGAAAATTAAACGTCATACTTAATTCACGGCGCTCAGGGTTCGAATAGTCAATACAATGCTCAATGGATGTCGAGGACATTTCGCCGACCGTCATACTATCGTATTTTGCGAGAACGTTTCTATTCATTTCTTGTAAAAATTCATGAACACGAGGACCATCTGTATAAAAGCGACGTCCATCACCCTTGTCATCATTCGGAAATGACTGATCCTTAGAAATTAAATTGATCACATCTAACCGAAATCCATCAATACCTTTGTCAAACCAGAAATGCATCATATCATAAATAGCTTGACGTAGCTCTTCATTTTCCCAGTTTAAATCAGCTTGAGTGACATCGAAAAGGTGTAAGTAATATTGTCCAGATTGTTTGTTATATTCCCAGGCGCTCCCACCGAATTTTGATTGCCAATTCGTCGGTTCAGCACCATCGACAGGATCTTTCCAAATGTAGTAATCGCGATAACGACTATGAGGAGATGCAATCGCTTCTTTGAACCACGCATGCTCCGTTGATGTATGATTAACAACAAGGTCCATAATGAGCTTCATTTCACGCTTATGAACCTCTGACATCAACCTTTCAAAATCCTCCATCGTTCCATACTCTTCATCTATCGCAAAATAGTCCGAAATATCATATCCGTTATCTTTTTGCGGTGATGCATAAATAGGAGTAAGCCAAATGACATCTACTCCTAATTCATGTAAATAATCTAGTTTTTCAATAATTCCTTGTATGTCCCCTACTCCATTTCCTGTCGTATCATTAAAGCTTTTTGGATATATTTGATAAACAACTGCTTTTCTCCACCATTCCTTCACTGTGGTAGCCCCTTTCTTTTGAATCTGCTTCTTTGAAAAAAGCCTAATAGAAACTGTTCAAAAAGCACAAAAATATAGAAATTATTCCGTTCGCTACGCGTCTTGTGGCGAGAAAAGCATTCACCACAAGATTTAAAAGATTGTAGCGAGAAACTCATTGCTTCGAGTTTATTCAAAAAGGAAAAGCCGTCCTTTTTGAATAATTTCAATAACAAGCTTTTCTCACCCCATTAGGCTCATTCGCCTATTTTTCATGAGACGATTACTGATCTTTCATCCGTGTCTTCCCGTATAAGAAAGTTAAGACGAACGGCACAACAATAGCAATCACCATTCCAACTAGGAATACGAGCCAATAGCCTGCTGTAATCGAGAAGATCCCTGGCAATCCTCCTACACCAATCGAATTCGCTGTTACCGAATTGACCGTTATCCATACAGCACCAATCGCTGAACCGATAATGGCACATATGAACGGGAAGCGATAGCGCAAATTTACTCCAAACATCGCTGGCTCCGTAATACCTAAATAAGCTGATATGGAAGATGTCATCGATAATCCTTTTACCTTCTCATCCTTTAATACATAATACATGGCAAGTGCTGCCGAGCCTTGAGCTATATTAGACAGTGCTAAAATCGGCCATAAGAATGTGCTCCCTGTACTCCCAATCAGTTGCAAGTCAACTGCTAAGAATGTGTGGTGCATGCCGGTAATAACGAGTGGTGCATAAATTGCTCCATATAACAAACCACCGATAGCCGCAACATTACTAAAGATCCAAACAAAAACATCAGTAATGATATTACCAATCCAAAACGTTACAGGTCCAATCGCGATAAAGGCGATAAATCCAGTCACTAATAAGGCAACAGGTGCCACAATAAGTAGCTGAAACCCATCTGGAATTCGCTTTCGTAATGCAATCTCTATTTTCGCTAACACATAAGCGGCAACTAAAATCGGCAACACTTGACCTTGGTATCCCATCTTAGCAATATCTAATCCAAAAATATTCCAATAAGGAATGTCTCCGTCCTGCAGTGCATCACCATATCCCCACGCATTAAGAAGATCTGGATGAACGAGCATTAATCCAAGGACAATTCCTAATAATTCACTTCCTCCAAAGCGCCTCATTGCCGACCAGCCGATGAGACCTGGCAAAAAGACAAAGGCCGTATTCGCAATAAGATGAATCATATCAGCCAGATCAGCCCACTGCGGAAACATTTCTACAACGGACTGTTCACTGAAAATCCCTTCAGCAGTGAGAATATTATTAATCCCCATTAACAAACCAGCAGTTACAATCGCAGGTAATATCGGAATAAAAATATCAGCAAGTACTTTAATCGCTCGCTGTAACGGGTTTAAATTTTTCTCTGCTGCTGTTTTCACTTCATCCTTTGTCGCCGCTTTTTTTCCTGCAAGCTCCATTAACTCCGCATACACTTTGTCAACAGTCCCTTGTCCAATCACAACCTGAAATTGACCATTTGTTGAGAACGAACCTCTGACAACATCAATTTCCTCCAGCTTGTCCTTATCTACCTTTCCTTCATCCTCCAACGCAAGCCTTAAACGTGTGACACAATGAGTAGCCGATGCAATGTTCTCTTTACCGCCAATCGCTTCCAGAATTTCCTTGGCTGCTTCTTTATATTGACTCATTTTCCACTACTCCTCTCAATATATTTTATTTCAATCGCCATGTTGTATATACAAGTGATCGCGCTTTCATTAATCTTAACTTGTATATACAATGTTGTCAAGAAAAATAAGTTCCTTTTATTATTTGTTCCATACCCTGTAATTATGAGTTTTAAGCTTTAATTGAAAAGGACATTGAAGAAGTTGTAATAACCTCTTCAATGTCCTTTTACTGTTGCTTTTATTTCTCCCTCAACCACCACGACACTCTTATCCTTTCACAAATCGTTATATAGTGCATCATTGTCAATAAAACAGCTGATACGTTCATCCCGATAATAATGCCATCCATTTGAAAGGCTGCCATCGATCCAAGAACATACATCATAATAAAGGAAACAATCGTTGTATATAAAGCATGTAGAAAGGCCTCTTTCACGAGTCCGAGTCCAATTAAGTACGCTTGCATCGGAATAACAAAATAATGAAACAAGAAGTAAGGCAATAGTAGCTGTAAATAGCGGACGGCTGGCGAATCATCGAAAAATAAGCTCGTTAGCATTTCTGCATAAAAATAGAAAACACAAACAGCTACTAATCCATAAATCGCTGTAATCATCATAACTTTTTGTAGCAACGATCTTAATTTTGCTAAATCCGCCTTATGAAAAGCTTCCGAAACAGTCGGAATTAAGACAATTAATAGTGAATGAGCAATAAAGGCTGGAAAGAAGCCAATCGAAAAGGCCACCCCAGCAAGCTTTCCGTATTGCACCATCGCCACTGATTCAACCATCCCCGAACGGACGAGCGCACTTTTAATAAAAAAGGGCTTAATTGCAAACGTAGCTGAATGAAAAATGCGCAGCCCTGTTGTCGGAACAGACACCGACAATAGCGAATGGCGTACCTTCTTCCAGCCAACTTCAGCACGCGGCTTTTTCTTTAATTTGTGCATCTGGCGCATAAAGGCAATAAACAAGTAGAGAAAGACAAGCGCCTCACTCGCAATGAGGGTAACAAAAGCAATGACTAGAGCAAATTCAATCTGATAGGAGGACCATAGAAAGAAAAAAACTAGTAAAGCAAGCTGAGCCGCCCTTCTAATAAAGTTGGCAAGCGCAATTCTCCCCATTTGTTGTGCCCCCATAAAATATCCCCTTGCTACAGAGGAGAACGTTACAATTGGAATTAAGCTAATAAATAACCACGGAACAACCGGGTGATATTGGTCAAATACCGGTAATAAAGGAAGAATGATAACCGCTACAAGCATACAGATGGCAGCACAAACCGTTGCAAAGCGTAATGCATGCTTGAGCATGCTTCGGTGAAATAATTCTTCCTTTTCTGCAACAAACTTTGAAATCGATATCGGTAATTCTAAGCTAGATAGCACGACAATAAACATCACAGTTGGAAAAATAGCCATATACAAACCAAGACCCTCTTCTCCTAACTCGCGTGCTAAGACAACATTTATAATAAATTCTATGCACTCTACTATGAGGGCAACTACGATTAACAATAGCGCACTCTTAAAAAATGTCTTCATCGTTTCTCTCCCTCTTTCATCTGTCCGTACACTATATGAGACAAGTCATAAAAATATCGATACTTAAGTGAAAAAGTTTGACACATTTCCAGACATTTGCGAAAGTTAGAGAGAAAACAACTAATAGGAGGGCTTCCATTGTATATTATTCATGCATTTATATCCGTCAAACGCGAGCAACGTGAACACTTTTTACGAGATGTTCAACCTTTAATTAAACATTCACAAGCAGAAGAGGGAAACATTCGATATGAGCTGTATGAGCAGAGCTCAGCAGACAATCAATTTATTATGGTAGAAGAGTGGAAATCAAAGGAAGCGATCGAGTTCCACTTTCAAACAAAGCATTTCGTTGAATTTGGTGCACAATCCAAGGATTACATGGCTACTCCTCCACAAATCAAGCAATTCGCTGTTCGAGCAGAAAATGACTAGCTCTTTTATTCATCGTGGAATGGTTTCTTACTTACATTCCATTTTTTTATTTCTTCCCTTTATTAAACTTTCCTCCTCCCGCTCTCTTCCCATAATCTAAGAAAAACGCGATAGCGTCTTTTCTTAATTGCATCGTGTGGAGCCATCATATCTATAAGTGTACTTCTTTGAAGAAAAACGTGTAGCGACGAATAAGGCGACATTGCGAATTCACCTACGATGGGAGGGCCGACTCCTGCAGAAAGAATGGGGAGGGTACTGAATAAGTCCTTTCTAGTCACTCAAGGAAGAGTAATGGCTCCACTCATTGCAAGGCTTTCAAAATCGGGCAACGGCTACGCATATTACTTAAAGGCCACTGAAAAAGTGCGATTTTCACTTTTTCAGTGGCCTCAAGAACGGGCAGGTTGAAATCCACCGGCTCAGCCCGTTAGTTCAACGCCCGCCTGCGGAAAGCGTGCCCCCCATCCCGGTAGCGAGGTCGCAGAGCCGCTACCTGAATACTAATCAAAAAACCTGTCGACTTGTCTCGCTTTTGCGAGACTTTGTCGACAGGCTGTATAAATTTTAATTCTATAAAAAAAGTATATGAAAACATCAAAATTATCTATTACTTTATGTGAAATTTTTGATGTTTTTTCTACCACTTCCCTCCTATACCATTTTAATAGAACGCTTTCATCTAGATTCATACTTTTCAAACGGAGGTGAATAACTACTTTTTTGTAAGCGTTTCATCTTATGTTTCCCCTAATTTAAATCACGTATATGGAGGTTAAGAATGTTGAAGAAAAAACTACTAAGTCTTTTTATTGTTTTCCTAATCATTTCTACATCGTTTCAAAGCGTTTCATTAGCAGAAAGTAGTTTTCAACCACCTAGTGAGGACTGGAATTCATTACAGGATTACATTTTATTTGAAGGAAATCGCGATGGCTGGGGTTACGGGCTTCTCCCTGGAGAAGATAGTGGTTGGGGCTACGACTATTTCATTCCACTCGGAGAGGAGTATAATGGAGCCCCTTCTATTCAATTAACACCAACAGACGATTTCTGGGAAGCGAATTTAACACTTAATGGCTGGCAAACAGGAAACATCGAGCCATATTTAGCTAATGGCTCGCTTCAATTTGCCGTTAAAGGTGAAGATGGTGGTGAAGGCTTTCAATTAGGCTTTAAGGATTCAGTTACAGAACGTTTCTACAATGGAGAGCCATACGAACCAGAGCACGGAGCTGAATCCAACGTTCACATTAGCTTAGACAGTCATGATTATTTTGATATTACAACGGATTGGCAAACCATTGAAATTCCATTAGCTGAATTTATCGATGATGGTTTATTTGATTTCTCACGAGTTCAATTGTTTACGCTTTCAAGAAGCTATCAAACAACTGAAAATGAATTTACCGCATATATAAGTGATATCAAAATCGTCTCAGATGATATTGAGGAAAGCTTTGCTCCAATTAAGGTAAATCAATTGGGCTATTTAATAGATGGGGAGAAATACGCGTATGTAAGCGGCTATTACAATGAACTTACTGCGACCATCGGCACGCCGTTCGAAGTGAAGAATAGTGCCAACGATCAAGTCGTTTATTCAGGTGAGCTTGAACTAGTAAAGGCTTATGACCCTGCATCAGGAGAGAAAGTCTTAAAAGCGGACTTTTCTAACGTAGAAGAAGAAGGTAGCTTTTATATATCCATTGATGGGGAAGAGGATTCCTCTGTCTTTGCGATTGGCACAGAAGTCTACAATCAATTATTAACCGACGTTCAACGTTTTTACTTTTTACAACGTGCTAATGTAGATTTGTTAGAGGAGCATGCTGGTATTTTCGCTAGAGAGATGATTCATGACGGCGACTTCGCGGCTCCACTGCAAACAGACCCATCGACTACCATTGATGTTGCGGGTGGTTGGTATGATGCTGGCGATTACGGGAAATATGTCACTGCTGCTGCTACAGCCGTATCCGATCTTCTTTGGGCTTATGAACTCTACGATGAGGCATTTTATGATGGACAATTGAACATTCCTGAAAGCAATAACGGAACGCCTGACCTATTAGATGAAATAAAGTTCGAAACAGACTTCCTATTGAAGATGCAAGATGACGAAACAGGTGGATTTTATAGTTATGTCATTCGTGATGAGGACCGTACTGTCATGAATGCTAGCATCCCAACTGCACAAACAGCGAATACGGCAGGTGCTTTAGCTCATACGTCTCTCGTCTTTAGTGAATTTGATCATCTTGAAGATTATGCAGCGACTTTACTCGCTTCTGCTGAAGCAGCGTGGGAATACCTAGAGGACAACCCAACTCATATTCCTCAGCCTGATGGTCCATATAACGTAGATCATGATGAGAATAGTCGTTATTATGCAGCTGCTGCTCTTTACCGCGCAACAGGTGAACAGAAATACAGTCAGTATATCTTGGATCACTATCAAGATTTTCCTGATACATTTGGAGATGCTTCATTTTCCCATGGGATTAATGGGATGGAGATGATCGGGCATCATCATTATATGGCTGCTCACGAAACCGATAGTAGCTTCGAGCAATGGTACACCGAGCAATTTAATAGCTGGAGAAACGAAGTGATTCACATTAGCACATCTGAATCGGTATGGCGTAACTCTCCAAACGAATACTACTGGGGAGCCAATACGAATACGTTTACGACACCTTTAAGTCTAGCTGTTGGGAGTCAGTTAACCGATCAATATGACGAAGATGTCCTGCACGTATCAGCAGCTAATATGAACTATGTGCTAGGGATAAACCCTCTTCAGTTAAGCTTCGTTACTGGATTTGGTGAAAATCATATTCACGAAACACATAGTAGTATTTTTAATAGCGATTGGTTAGTTGAATTTCCACCTGGATTCATGGCAGGAGGACCTAACTCGAGCTCAACTAAGCTTTCAAACTTCCCAGCAAAACGCTACAACCATTCAACGATTGATTGGGAAACGAATGAGCATGCGATTAACTACAACTCTCCACTCGTCTTTGTAGCGGCTATGCTCGTCTATCATCAAGATCATTCGATTGATGAAATCGAGAACGAAGAGGAAGAGCCGGCTGAGGAAGAAAAGGAAGAGCCATCAACCGAAGAAAAGGACGATGAGAAAAAGGACCCTCCCGGCGGAGAACCTCCGGCAGATGATGGGACATTAACGGATGACAAGGATGATCTTCATAACGAAATACCAACGAAAGAAGAAATCGAAAAGGAAGAAATCGAGACGATCATAAGCTCGCAGTCAGGATCACCACTTCCAAACACTGCGACCAACACTTATAATCATTTGTTAATCGGCTTACTCATCGTTGCAATTGGCTTAACTACTCGTTTTAGAAATCGAGTACTCCCTTCATAAATATTATTCAAAAAAAAACCGCTATGAGTGATTATTTCTCATAGCGGCCTCTTCACTTGATGTGTAACCTGCCTCACTCATTCCCTCCCTTTTCATTCATTTCATAATATAATCCACCGTTTTCCATTAATTCCTCATGTGAGCCTTGTTCTACTATTTTACCTTCCTGAAGAACTAAAATACGATCTGCCTGCTGAATCGTATTTAATCGATGTGCGATAACAAAGCTTGTTCTCCCTTGCATGAGCCTTTTTAACGCATCTTGAATTTTGATCTCTGTAATCGTATCAATGTTACTCGTCGCCTCATCTAAGATAAGAACGGATGGATTAACAAGGATCGCTCTCGCAATCGATAAGAGCTGTTTCTGACCTTGACTTATTCCACTCCCTTCTTGATCAAGCATCGTATCAAATCCCTCAGGTAGTTTCATAATAAAGGAATACGCATTAGCCTTCTTCGCCGCTTCTTCTATCTCTTCATCGGTTGCATTCTGACGACCGTAACGAATATTTTCACGAATCGTTGCTTGGAACAGAAACGAATCTTGCAAGACGAAACCCATATGCTGTCTTAGACTCTCTCTTTTTAACTCTGATAAAGGAATACCATCTATAAGAATGGCTCCAGACTCTGGCTCATAGAAGCATGATAACAGATTGATAATTGTTGTTTTCCCAGCTCCTGTAGGACCTACAAGGGCAATCATTTCCCCTGCTTTGACACGAAAGCTAACATTCGCAATTGTTTTACTCTCTTCTTCATAGGAGAAATGGACATCCTTGAAGACAACATCCCCTCTTATTTCTTTAATCGGCTTCGCATGTTTCTGATCTGCTTCCTCAGACTCATCAAGCACTTCAAACACACGCTCAGCGCCAGCAACAGCTGACAATAACGTATTGAATTGATTAGCTAAATCATTTAATGGTCTTGTAAATTGTCGAGAATATTCTGCAAAGATAACAATAATACCAACCGTGACAGCACTATTTTCCTGTAACGCCAACATCCCACCAATAAAAGCAATAACGGCAAAGCTTAAATTGTTCAATACATTCATCAGCTTTGGAATAAACCCAGAATAGGTTTGTGCCCAAAAACTAGTCTTTCTTACCTCTTTGTTTTTTTCTTTAAACTGTTGAATGACATGGTCTTCTTGAGAGAATGCTTTAACGATTCGTTGTCCTGATATCGTCTCCTCAATAAAACCATTTGCAGCGCCTAGGTTTTTTTGCTGCTCTTTAAAAAATATCGAGGTTCGCTTCGTAATCCACTTCATTCCGAAAACCATCAAAGGTACAACAGTAACCGTAACAAGCGTCATAAGCGGACTCAACCAAAGCATTACAGCTAAAATACCGAAAAACGTTAACACACTTGAAATAATTTGAATCACCGAGCTATTCAATGTATTACTTATATTTTCAATATCATTCGTCATTCGACTCATGAGCTCCCCGTGCTGTCGTTTATCAAAAAAAGGGATAGGTAGCCTTTGAATATGATTAAAAAGCTCCGTTCTAATCGTATAAACCGTTTGTTGTGCAATTCGAACCATCCAAAAGTGTTGAAGCCACATCGTCAACGCATGAGATACATAAACGATGAGCAAAAAGGCTAGTAACCATATAAGTCCAGAAGTGTTAGCAGCCATTAAATAATCATCAATCGTCACTCCAATTAAAAAAGGTCCTAATAAACTTAAGGCTGAGCTTAAAATAATCATTAAAATAACGAGCATCAACATCGGTTTATGTTCACCTAAATAGCTCCATATCCGTTTCGTTGTATCGAACCAATTATCGATTTTTTTTGTATTTTTAATATTTTTACTACGTTTAATGGATATACGCTCATATTGAAAGGGCCTACTAAATGGATTACTCATGAATAAGCACCTCTTTTTGTTCTTGTGATTGAACTAGCTCTTGATACATCGTCGATTGCTGGAAGAGCTCTTCATGTGAACCTTTAGCAATGATTTGACCATCTTCCATTAAGACAATCAGATCAGCTTCCATCGCTGATGTGATCTTCTGTGTAATGAAAAGTGTTGTACAGGAATGCGAGCGAATTGCGTTTAACAGCTTGGCTTCTGTTCGAACATCTAACGCACTCGTGCTATCATCCAATAATAGAATTTTTGGTTTGCGAACTAATGCGCGCGCAATCGACATTCGCTGCTTTTGACCACCAGATAAATTCACACCTTTTTGACCAATTAGCGTGTCATATTTCAATGGAAGGGACTGAATCGTATGAGCAATCTGAGCTTCTTTCACCGCTTGAGTCATTTCCTCGACTGACGCATTTCGTTTTCCCCATAAGAGATTATCCTTAATCGTTCCTGAAAATAAAAAGACTTCCTGTGGAACATAACCAATCGCTTGACGAAGCTCCTCACTATGAAACTGATTGATTTTGTTTCCATCAATATAAACACTTCCTTTTTGCGGCTCGAACAATCGCGGGATTAATTGAAAGAGAGATGACTTCCCTGAGCCTGTTTCCCCCATAAAAGCAATCGTTTGACCTGCTTCAATCGTCAATGAAATATCGGTTAGTACATCCTCCTTCATAGTAGGATAGCGAAAGTACACATGCTGAAACGTAATGGCCCCTTTTTCCACCTTAGCTGACTGTGAACGTTCAACGTCTTTTTCTGTTTCTTCTTCCAACACTTGCGAGATACGCTCAGCAGAAGCTTTTGTCCGTGAAAAAATAATCACAAACATCGAAAACATGGAGAGCGCCCCTGTTATACGCATCGCATAATTAAGAATAGCGACAACCTCACCAACCTGTGCATTTTGACTTACGACTGCCATATCACCGAACCAAATAATAGCGACAATCGCCGTATTCATTAATAGCAGTAATAGAGGCATCGCTACCTCCATTAAGCGCATCACGTTAATCGTTTTTTCTTTTAATTCCTCATTACGCTTTGAGAAGCGGCTCTGTTCAACTTTACGAGTAACAAATACTTTAATCATTCGAATCGCCTGTAAATTTTCGCGAAAGACGTGATTAAGACCGTCTAAACGCGCTTGAACATCTTTAAATAATCCAGAGCCCCTCTTCATCATCCATGTTAAGAACAAAATAATAATCGGGATCGTTACAACTAGAATAAGGCCAAGTCTAACGTTGACAAACAAAGCCATGATCACTCCGCCAAAAACAATTAATGGCGCCCGAAACATAATACGTAAGCACATAAATATCGTATTTTGAATGAGCGTGACATCATTTGTCATTCTCGTTATTAACGACGATGTTTGAAATCGTTGTAACGTTTCATAGGAAAAGCGTTGAATCTTCTCATACATGTCTCCTCTTATATCATAACCGGTACTTTGACTTACATGACCAGCATAAAAGGAATTAATAATTCCGGAAATGAAGGCAAGTAAAGACATCGCAATCATTATACCTCCCCATCTCATCACAAAAGCCATATCATTTCCTACAATTCCGTCATCAATGATTCTAGCTAATAATAATGGATGAATGAGCTCAACAACCAATTCCACAAACATTAAAGTAAGGGCAATCCATATCGGAATTCGGTAAGGTGTTAAAAATGGAAATAACTTCAGCATGATGCTCCTCCAAGTTCTGTTTGTTCATTCGCATTCTTTAATGTCATAAAAAGCTGTCCAATCAGGTAGTACCCTCGTGGACAGCTTTTGACCATATTCATTTCATTAGTCTTGTAAAATTCGGTCAATTTCATCAAGCTCATCCTGTGAAAATTTAAGATTGCTCACTGCTTGAGCATTGTCTTCGATCTGACTCACCTTACTTGCTCCGATTAGAGCTGAGGTCACCTTTCCATTACGTAGCACCCATGCTAACGCCATTTGAGCAAGTGTTTGACCTCGTCTTGCAGCGACTTCATGTAAGCCTTGAATCTTCCGTATCACTTGCTCGGTCACTTGATCCTCACCAAGAGCTCCCGTCTCCTTAGCTACTCTAGATTGTGATGGTATTCCTTTCATATATTTATTCGTCAATAGACCTTGCTGTAATGGACAGAAGGCAATTGAACCAACCTTCTCCTCTTCTAATACATCCTGTAAGCCATCCTCTTCAATCCAACGATTTAGCATAGAATAACTCGGCTGATGAATGAGCAATGGAGTTCCTAAATCATTTAGAATACGAGTAGCTTCTTTTGTCTGCACCGCGCTATAGCTTGAAATCCCAACATAGAGCGCCTTTCCTTGACGAACAACTTGATCAAGAGCAGCCATCGTCTCTTCAAGTGGGGTATCAGGATCTGGTCGATGTGAATAATAAATATCAACATAATCAAGACCCATTCGTTTTAAGCTTTGATCAAGACTAGCAATTAAATACTTTTTCGATCCCCATTCGCCGTATGGTCCGTCCCACATATGGTATCCTGCTTTCGTCGAAATGATTATTTCATCACGATAAGGCTTGAAATCCGTTTGTAATATCTTCCCAAACATCTCTTCCGCTGATCCAGGAGGAGGACCGTAGTTGTTAGCCAGATCAAAATGAGTAATCCCTAAGTCAAATGCCCGACGTAGCATTGCTCGACCATTCTCAAACGTATCAACACCACCAAAATTATGCCATAAACCTAACGAAATCGCTGGTAAAAACAATCCAGAATGCCCTGTACGATTATATATCATCGAATCATATCGATTATCACTTGCTACATATGTCATATTATCTCTCCTACTTCTTTATGTGCCACCATTAAACAGATTGTGGGTGCTTTTCACTAACCATATCTAATGTAGCCGCTAACGCATTACTTTCAACTTGTTCTACATTTTTGCATCCAGGAATGACACTTGTCACTGCTTCATGCTTCAAGCACCAGGCAAGCGCCCATTGTGCCATATTAACACCTTCTGGCACTTCATTTCGTTGAATCCGTTCAACTAATTCGAGCTTCTGCTGCAACTGCAATTGATCATGATGAGAACGGACATCACTGTCAACAAAGGATGCTCCTGGCTTATATTTCCCACTTAAAAAGCCACTTGCTAATGGTACTCGTGCCATGACACCTAATTGTTGTCGTTCGCATGAAGGAAACACCTTCTCTTCAGGCTCCGTCTCTAAACGATTATAAACGACTTGAATCACACTAGCATTAAACTCAGATGCCATATCGGTTTGATAAATGTTATCATTAGCACCGATGGAAATACCTAAATGTCTAACCTTCCCTGCTTGAATTTGTTTATCTAACGCTGTCCATAGTCCATCATTCCGAAACGCTTCATCACTACCAGAATGAAATTGATACAGATCAATATAATCCGTTTTAAGCGCTTTCAGGGATTCATCTAATTGCTGTATCACTTCCTCGGCACTCCAATGATTCGTACGATCAAACGCCCCATGAAACTTATGTCCAAATTTCGTCGCAACAATCCAATCTTCTCGCTCATCCTGCTTTAAATAGTTGCCAATAAAAGACTCTGAAAGGTGGTCACCATAACATTCAGCTGTATCAATAAAGTTAATGCCAACTTCTTTCGCTCGCTGCAAAATAGCATTTACTTCATCTTGGGTAAATTCCTTGCCCCATTCGCCTCCAAATTGCCACGTTCCAACTCCAACTACGGACACGTCTAATCCAGTTTTCCCTAGCGTACGATATTTCATGGACCTAACCCCTTTCGAAAAAATAGACTACTATAATTAGTTCGATAAAAAGAGTGGAAAACCTGCCCAAATCTTCAGAGATTATTTTATCATTCTTTCCTTATGAATAACAAAGAAAAGACATGCTTCAGAAAAAAATAAATTTCTTCTACATACCTAACGTAGCCTTTCTCTAATCTTCCTAGCTACAAGAGCATGATCAAAAAACACCACGAAAAATATAGCAATGGCTCCGTTCGCTACGCGTCTGTGGTCAGAAAACCACTCACCACAAGACTTTTAAGAGATGTAGCAACTACTCTCATTGCTTAGAGGTTGTTCAAAAAGGGAAAAACATCCCTTTTTGAACAACCTCTATAAAATCTATTTTTTTAATTTATAATACGTAATTGCTAACGCAAAGGCGAGCACTGTCCCTTTTACTATATCCATCGAATAATAAGGTACAGACATCATCACTAGACCATTGGACAAGATGCCTATTAATACAGCACCAAAAAACGTTCCTATTGCATTAGGTTTACCTGCTCCGAGAACAGAAAATCCAATAAATGTTGCTGCCACAGCATCCATTAAATATGGAGTACCAGCGTTTATTTCCGCTGTAGCAACTCTTGACGCTAGCACGATCCCCCCGATAGCAGCAAATAGTGCTGATAATAAATAGGCAGTGACTTTATATTTATTAACAGGTATTCCTGATAATCTTGCAGCCTCCTCATTCCCACCTATTACATACATAAACCGACCATGCTTCGTATAGGTTAGGAAAATATGAACGAGAATGACCGAAATGATCATAATAATAATAATCCAAGGAATTCGCCCAAGCTGTAAGAAGAACGAGCTTAACGTTCCCGTTGCAAACGAGCCGTCTGACATCACCATATTTTCAGAAACGGTTGCCCCTTTCGTATACGTTAAAGCAATCCCTTGTACGATAAACATCGTTGCAAGTGTTAGAAGCATATCAGGTATTTTTACCTTCACGATCATAAAGGCATTAAATGCTCCAACAAGTAAAGCCGCAATTAAAGCGGCGAAGATCGCTACGAACGTATTTTGTGAAAACCAGACGAACATCGAAATAACGATGGCATTCGATAAGGATGCAACTGAGCCTACTGATAAATCAAAGCCATTGACAGATAAAGAGATCGTAATCCCAATAGCAATAATCGTCACAATTGAAATCGAACGTAAAATATTTATCATATTTGAACTTTGCATAAAGGAATCGGTTGCCAATGAGAAGAATACAATCAGCACAACGATCGTTAGCAACGTTCCATATCTATAAAAGAAACGAAATGCATCAAACTTTTTCTCTTTTCTTTCTGATACTTCTTGCACGTTAGTCCCCTCCAGTCGAGAAATACAGTAGCTCTTCTTCATTTGTTTCTATTGTCTGTACCTCTTTTACCATTTTTCCATCGTACATCACATACACACGATTCGTTACACCAACAATTTCTGCTAGCTCTGATGAAGCATAAATAATCGCTTTTCCTCGCTTCGCTAATTCTTGTATTAAGAGAAAGATATCTTTTTTTGCCCCTACATCAACACCTTTTGTCGGTTCGTCAAACATGTAGACGTCCGCATCAGCAATCAACCATTTTCCAATGGCGATTTTTTGTTGATTTCCACCAGATAAATGTTCAACTAGAGCTAATTCTGATGGGGTTTTGATCCCTAGACTTTGAATCACCTCTACTGACTTTTTACGTTCTGCTCTCACATTTAAAAATCCGAATAGCCTAGTGAAGGAAGACAAGCTAGCCGCTGTCAAATTTGTCGTAACAGATTCTGTTACAAGGACCCCTTCTTTACGTCGTTCTTCTGGAACGAGCGCTAAGCCTTGCTGAACAGCTTGATGGGGTGCTTTCAGCTTTAATTTCTTTCCTTTAAGTAAGACGTCTCCAGATAGATTCGTTGATTTTCCGAATAACGCTTTACATAACTCTGTTTTTCCGGCTCCTACAAGTCCTGCTATTCCAATAATTTCACCTGCATGAACGTGAAAATTCACATCATGTACCTTTTGCTTATCTGAAAGTCCTCTTACTTCTAGGATACGCTCCCCACTCACCTCAAAGCGATCCGGGTATTGATCTTCGAGCTTTTTGCCTAGCATTTTCTCAATCACTTCATTTTGTGTTATTTCTGCCGTTCGTACTCGTTGAACAAATTGTCCATTTCTCATCACCGTAATTCCATCACAAATTTGAAAGATCTCTGGCAACCGATGTGAAATGAAAATAATTCCGACTCCACTAGCCTTTAGCTCTCCTACAATACGAAACAATTCATTCGTTTCAGTTTGACTTAAAGGTGCTGTCGGTTCATCTAAAATGAGAAATTGACAGTTTGAACGTACCGCTCTTGCAATTAAGACCATTTGCTTTTCGGCAAGCGTCAATTCATTAACGAGTGCTTTTGAAGAAATACGAATATTCATTTTTTCTAATATCGCTTTAGTCTTATCATGAATCAATGACCAGCTAACAAATTGTTTCTTCCCTAATTCATTAACCGTTTCATTTAGCATAATATTTTCTGCTACCGACAAATAAGAAATCAAAGCCGTGTCTACTTCTTGATAAACAATTTGAACACCGGCATTTTGAGCGTCCTTTGGTGATCGAATTTCCATCTCAACATCATCAAAGGATATAGAGCCTGAATAATGACTATACGCCCCTGACAATACTTTCATCAAAGTCGATTTCCCAGCGCCATTAGCCCCTAATAATGCATGTACTTCACCCGTTTCAATCTGAAACGTTGCTTGATCAAGCGCTTTTACACCAGGAAATTCAATTGATATGCTTTCCATATGTAATGTCGTCATGACGATTTCCCCACCTTACGTCTTTTCCTCATACTCTTTCAACATCCTCACCACTTAGCTGAGGGAATAGCAATAGATAAAAAACCTTTTTCAGTTCTTCAAACATAAGGAGGTGTCTAAAAGAGCTCTAACTCCGCTTTTAGACACCCAAAGAGAGGAAACTGAAAAAGTTTGTTTTTTTTTACTTTTTCAGTTTCCTTTAAGAGATCCTCTTTAACTTTACTGCTGATAATGCTCTTTAAGCTCTTTCATCCAATCTTCTTCGAAAGCATCTGATTGTCCCCAACCTTCAATAATATCAGCAAGGTTCACCATATTCACAGACTCTTCTTGCCCTAGTAATTGATCTTGTGATACTAATGAAGCTTCAAGGTCATACGTTTGTGGCGTTTCTTCCCCAGCAAGCTTCTTAGCTAAAATTCTCACATTAACAGCGCCAATTAATTTCGGATCAACAGCTGCTGTATACTTCCATGGATTTCCTTCCTCCTGTAGCTCTTGTAAATCTGCATTTGAAATATCAATACCATAAATCGCAATATCCTCACGTCCTGCTTCCTTCAATGCTCTTGTCGCACCAATCGCAAAAGCATCCCACGTTGCAAAGATCGCATCAATTTCACCTTCTGGATACTTAGTTAACATCGCCGAAACTGCATTCTGTGTTTGGACTGATGTATCCTCTGCCGCTACCCCAAAGCGTTCAAGCTCATTAATTCCTGGATGGCTATCAAGTACTTTTTGGTACACATTATTACGTCTAACCATTGGCGGAAATCCATCGACCCATAGGTAAACAATATTCGCCTCACCATCAAAATCTTCTACTAATTGATTTAACGCTAATGATGCTAATTCTTCATCATCTTGAGACGTTAATGTGACACCTTCAATGTCTATTAAACCACCATCTGAATCAAACGCTACAACGCTTTTTCCACTATCCACTAAATCTCGAACACCTTCAATCGTAGCCTGATCATCCCCATGAGAAATAATGACACCATCATAGTCACCATTGACCGCCTGTGCAATCGCATCATGAAATGCTTCCGTATTTCCATTAGCTGTAAATGTTTCAACATCAAATCCAAGAGCTGACCCTTCCTCTTGGGCTCCAGCTAAAAATTGCGCTGTATGATCGTCACCACCGATTTTACGGATGACTTTAATGTTTACATCTTCTCCTTCAGCAAAACGCTCTGGAACACTTTCAAAGCTCACATCACTATCATTGCTCCCAGCTTGTCCTGTTTGTCCTGTGTCTTCAGCTGTACCACACCCTACAAGAAGTAGTCCAAGTGCAAGTGGTGCAATCGCATGTTTCAATACTTTCTTCATTTCTCCAGCTCCCCTTTTCTCTTTCTTTCATCACTATCATTCATTGACCACAAAAGAACCTCTCTTATCCATAAAGAGAGGTTCATCATGCTATGATTGAAATCCTCTCTCATCTTTCAAAGTATGAAACCGTCATACTTTGCAGGATTTAGCACCGTTTCTCAAGTAAGAACGGTTGCTGGGCGTCATCGGGCCAGTCCCTCTGCCACTCTTGATAAGAGTCTATTTATCTAATTTTCTGTCAAAAATGAATAATCTAACTTTAATACCTTATCGAAAAGAAGTCAATAGAATTCCGACAAGAAAAATATGTTTTTTTACATCATTCAACTAAATCCGCCTCCATGCGAGCCAATTCGCAACTATTACCATAAGTAAATAACCATATACCCCACCAGTAAACTGTAGGCTAACGTAATGACCTAAGAAAAATACACCACCTAATAAGACTAAGCCGAGCATTTGCCACCCTTTACTATCTTGAATAACTTTAAATGATTTGGAGAAAGGACGCTTTATACGCGCAGCAGCCAGCTGACAAATGGCCATATAGAGCATACTTGAAAAGATCAATACAATTAAATCAGGAATAATTCTAATCGAGAAGATCCAAAGAAAAATGATCGAAACAAGTACATACAACGGCAACACTAGCTTTACTAATAATGCTTTTAGTGTTCCTTTAACCGCAAGATGATACCCTTTTAACGGTGAAGACTCATAAATCCATGCTCCTTTGTAGCCTTCAGAATATTCCGCCATTACGACTATAGTTGGAATGAGCAAAATCGTAAAATACATCGACAAATACCACTGACTACTTGCGATCTCTCCCCAAGTGCTATTTCTCATTTCTGAGAAAAGAAAGAGATAAGGCAAGACAAGTGCAAGACCAATAGATGGATACACCTTAAGCTTAAATTGGCGCTCCCTTTTTATGACAATATTAGCAAAATGGAAAAAGGCTCGTTCATCCTTACTAGAGCAGATGATATTTGATATCCACGTAAGCCATCTTTTCTTTCGTTCCCTCGTATTTCTCTCATGACTGTCAAGCTTCTGCAAATAATATTCGAAGGTTGGCATGAATCGTGCGTAAAAGACCATCGCCACAATAGGAACGAAAATCGCTAGACTCGTAAAGCTAATAAAATATGCATTTACAACCTGATTTAAAATGAGCTCAAATAGTGCCGCAAACCAGATAGGCGGTAAGAAAAATTGCCACCACGCTGCTTGAAACTCTATGTTCAAATCAACAAATTCAAATGAACGAACAACAATTTGATACCCAACAATCAGCGCGATAGAAAGCCCAATTTGAACATAATTAATCATATCCTTCAGCACTTCACCATTAAAGAAACGTAATATTAGTAAATATAATAATGTTGTGATGACAATAATGAATAAATTTAAAAAAACGATACTACTTAGAAACAAGAAGGCAAATCCAATTCCTTTCACAGAGATTGCTACAATAAGTGGAATCGCAATAATCGCTAACGATAATTGTATTAAATAATTTGCGACATGAATCACTTTCACCGCCGCCAACGTCTTCTCAGTAATCGGCTTCGTTGCTAGAATCGATCGGTCACGCACATCTAGTAGCACAGTTGAGAAATCCGAAATTAGCGATGACATGACAAGAAACATATAAATTGAAAAGACAATACTTAATTGGAATAAGTACTCTTCACCAAAGAGAAAGGGAATTAAAATAAGACCAAATAGGGCATATAACCCTAATGATAATAAAAATTGATTCTTTTTCTTATCTTCCTTCTTTGCTGAATCGGCAAAAACCGTCGGAACACGTCGCTGATCCATTTCAAACTTCACTTGTAAGATCGTTCTTATGTCAGTAAAATCGACTCCAAGCAAGCGAAATACTTTTTTACATCGATCTAATAAACGTAGCAGTAAATAATCCTTCATCCTTACACCTCTTGAACAATCGAAACAAATTTACTTGCGATTTCTCGGTGCTCATGAAAGCCAGTCAATTCATTAAAAATCTCTTCTAATGAGCCTTCTAAATTCTTTTCTCTTAGCTCATCGAACGTCCCATCTGCAATAATCTTCCCTTCCGAAATGAGCACAATTCGATTACTAATTTTCTCAACAACATCCATAATATGTGATGAATAGAAAATCGTTTTACCTTGAGAGGCCAATTGAGCCATTACTTCCTTTACAACCATCACACTATTTGCATCTAAACCACTCAGCGGTTCATCAAGAAATAGTACATCAGGATTATGTAATAAGCTTGAAATAAGTAAAACTTTCTGACGCATCCCTTTTGAAAAAGAAGAAATACGAGAATAATAGACCTCCTCCAATTCAAATTGCTTCATTAGTCGACGCGCTTTATAATCAGCTGCTTCCTTCTCAATTCCATACAGCTGACCAATAAACGTTAAATACTCTTGAGCTGTCAGCATATCATATAATTCAGCGACTTCAGGGACATAACCAATCTTCCGTTTATACTCGACTCTTCCATTTGCAATATCTTCTCCAAGAACTTGCACCGAGCCCGTAAATCCTTGGACAAGCCCTAGCATAATTTTAACGGTTGTGCTTTTCCCAGCCCCGTTCGGTCCGATGTAGCCAATAATTTGGCCTTCATACACATCTAAATTTATGCCTCGTAAGACATACTCATCATCATATTTCATCATCAAATCTCGTAATGAAATAACAGGTACCTGATCTGTCATAGTTATAACTCCTTATATCCTAGTTTGTGGACAGTATATCATACAAGACCTCTAAATATTCCCTTTTCTTATCATTCATTTCCATTCATACTTGTTCATTTCGTCAAATCCAGGCGTTACAAGCGCTAAAGCCTTACTGAAAGAGAACGTGTAACGTACGAAACCGCCACCACCGTCAACATCGTTTTATTTCTGTAAAAAAAGAAGAGGCCATTATACAAGATGGCAAGCACCTTGTATTTACAGCCTCTCTTTCAACCGACAATATCGATTAGTACTTCTTTAACAAGTAACGCAACGGAATAACCGAAACGACAATAATTAGTAACGCTGCAGGTGCAGCCAAATGATAAATCGCCTCTGTTGCTTCAAAATAAACCCGGACAGCTAGCGTATCAAAGCCAGGCGGCCTTAGCATTAATGTAGCTGGTAGCTCTTTAATTGAACTTACAAATACGAGCGCCCCCCCTGCTAATACACCGGGAAGAATCGTTGGTAGGATCACTTTAAACATCACCTTCCACGGTGGATAACCGAGGCTCCTTGCCGCTTCATCAATTCGAGGTGACACTAAGCTAAGCGAGGCTTCCCCCGATTGCATCGCTTGTGGTAAGAAGCGAATGACAAAAGCAATCGCAATCATGTAAAACGTGTTATACAACGCTGGAATATGATTATTAAAAATAAAGATCATTCCTAAACCAACAATCACACCAGGTAACGCATAGCCAGCATAGCTTAATTTGTCAATGAAAGTCGTCAACCCTGATGGATAACGTGATTTCAAATAAATAATCGGTAATGCTAGCAGCATACATAATAATGCAGCGAGACCTGATACGAGTATACTATTCCACGCAAAGCCGAAAAACCTTGCATCAAGAGCACCCATTCCCATCCCAATAACCGACCAATAAATCAGAACGGCAATTGGTAAGACAACTGAAACGAGAAACACACAACAAACATACAGAAAGGCGAAAGGTTTCCATTTTCCTAATGATAATATTTCTGGCTCTCGGAATGTATTACTCGTTTGATAATAGTGACTTTTCCTCCGCGTCCTTGACTCAATCCATAAGATCAAAATCGTCAGTACGATTAGCACAAGGCTCAAAACAGAAGCAGAGGCTGTATCAAAGCTCGAACGTTGAAAATAAATCGCAGCTGTAAACGTCACATACCGGAGCATCGCTATAGCACCAAAGTCGGAAAGCACATATAAAGAAATCAGAATCGCCCCTGCTCCGATCGCCGGACGTAAAAATGGTAAATTAACCTTCCAAAAAATCTGCGCTGTATTTAACCCTTGAGAACGAGCCACCTCTTCAAAATTACGATTCATCTTTCGTAATGACGCACTAGCAATAAGAAACACATATGGATATGTAAACATTGTCAAAACAAAAAAAACGCCCCAAAATGAATAAATATTAAGCGGATATTGTCCAAACCATTCGACGAGAAAAGAAATGTCGCGCCACAAATCTCGTAGCCAGCCACTTGGACCCATAACAATAATGTATGTAACCGCACCAACATACGGTGGGATCACGAGCGGCAACGCCAATAACCATTGCCACACTTTCCTCCCAGGTAAATCAGTCCGAACGACTAACCATGAAAGAGAAATACCAATGATGACAGCAAAAGCGGTCACTGCTATTGTCAATGAAAACGTATTCCACAACAATTCAGGAATGCGACCATCTAGCAATCTCATCCAACGATCCTTCCCAGCAAATAGAGAGCGCCAAATGACATAAATAATCGGTATCGACATGATCAGTGCAACTAAGCTACCGACGAATAAAAGAACAGGTCCCGGAGGGTTCCCATTCCAGCTATTCAGCCATTTTTTTTTCATAAAATGGAGAAGGGTTGGAGAATGATTTTCTCCAACCTTAGGATAAGCTTGATGCTGTTTTTGTTCTTTATTATGATCGTGCTTATCCATGCTGCCCTCTCCTAGTCCATCATTATCTTAAATCAAGATCAAGCCCTGATTCTTCAATTAATGCTCTTGTATCTTCGAAGTAATTTCCTAGTTCCTTCAACGGCATGTCTTGAACATGCAATTCATTGAATGGTAATGCCGCTTCATACGGTGGATCAAGATCTGGGTTAATTGGAACCTCAAGAGATTCACCGACAAATGCCAATTGATTCTCTGGCTTCAGAACCCATTCGATAAATGCTTGAGCATTTTCTGCATTTGGAGCTTCATTTACTAAGCCAACACCAGCTGCATTAGCAATCGCACCCATTTGTCCATCCTCTTGATCTGCATAAATAAATCCTACATTATTATCAGATGGCTCTTCTAATTGCTGATGATAATAGTAATTATTCACAAGCCCAAATGCATGTTCACCTGCGCCAACAGCACGACGGATATCACCATGCCCTTCAAAAATTCCAGCAGCATTATCTTTAATCGCAGTAATCCATTCAGCAGTACGCTCATCGCCCCACTCATAGCGTAGCGCTGAAACGTTTCCAATCATACCACCGTTACCACCACGAGTAATCGCATATCCATTTTCAACATTTGCCCATTCTGGGTCAAATAAATCCTCCATGCTTGTAGGCATTTCATCTTCTGAAATTAAATCCTTGTTATAAATAAATCCTCGTGCTCTTGCTGATAATGCAATCCACGCATTATCATCTGCACGAAACTGTTCATCAATCGTTTCAACACCTTCTGGATCAAAGCCTACTAATAAACCTTGACCATTCAAATACTCTAATGCACCAAGATCATTAGAAATAAAAATGTCAGCTTGTACATTGCCTTGCTCTTCTTCAATTTGTAGTGGATCAGCACCATGTAACGCATTAACAGTTACACCTGTTTCATCTGCAAACTTGTCTAATAACGCTTGTACGAAATTTTCATTACGTGAAGAGTATACTACAAGTTCCCCTGATAATTCTACAGCGACTTCATCACTGTCATCATTTTCATCTTCAACGGGCTGTTCTTCGGCTTGATCATCACCTTCTGTACTTTCTGGCTCTTCATCGTTACCTCCGCAAGCAGCAACAACAAACAGTAACAATACAAGTAAACTAGCAAGTAAAAGCTTTAATCCTTTTTTCATCTTGATCCCCCTAATACATTTTATTCACTTAATTGAAAGTGATTATCACTTTCAATTAATAACATAAACTGAATTATAATTGAGCTTATTTCAATTGTCAATATTTTTTCGCAATATGGTTAACATTCCATACTCCATATAAAATGGCCACTACAAATAGGCAGCCAATCCAAGAACACTAAAAATCCACCTCGTAGTGACCACTTATATTGGGCAAAATAATGATAAACAAACGCCTACGCTTCCACGAGCGCAACTAATTCAGTCTTTATATCAAAAGCGACGACCTGTCCGACTTCGATCTCCTGCTCAATCGGAGCGTATACAACGATAGGCTGGACTTGTTCATTGTCGCCTAATAAGACTTCAACCTCTTGATATTCACCACTATAGGTCACTCGCTCTACACGACCAGAATATCCCCCATTTTCTGCCAATTGACACCCTTCGGGACGAATCGAAACACGCACATTTTCCATAAGCTCCTCACTTTGCTTAGGCAATGTAACACGACCAATATACGTATCAACATGCTTTAAATCAGGACAAAGCGTGCCCACTAACAAGTTCGTTTTACCGACAAATTGAGCAACGAAGCAGTTTTTTGGGCAGCGATACATATCCCTTGGTGTGGCAATTTGTTGGATAACCCCTTCGTTCATCACCACCACTCGATCAGAAACAGCAAATGCATCCTTCTGATCATGTGTGACAATAACAGCTGTTGTGTTCGCTTTTCGTAAAATTGCTGTCACATCATATCTCATTCGCTCACGTAAACCAGCATCTAGGTTGCTGAATGGTTCATCCATTAATACAACATGAGGTTTAGGGGCTAACGCACGGGCAAGAGCCACTCGCTGTTGCTGCCCTCCTGAGAGCTCACTTGGATACCTTTTCGCAAATTCACTTAACCCTACTAGCTCTAACACTTCTTTAACACGCCCCTTCTTGGCACGCGTACTCCATTTATTTAAACCAAATGTTATATTCTTTTCTATCGTTAAGTGGGGAAACAACGCATAGTCTTGAAAGACCATTCCAATTCCACGCTTTTCAGCTGGGACATACGTACGATCACTTACAATCTCCTGTCCATCAATCGAAATTGTACCGGATGTGGGATTTTCAAAGCCAGCAAGCATGCGTAACGTTGTTGTTTTCCCACAACCACTCGGACCGAGTAGAGTCAGAATTTCACCCTTTTCAATACTCAGCTCTATATGGTCAACTGCAATATGATCAGACTTCGCATATTGTTTCGTTAATTGGTGTAAGTGAATAAAACTCATTATGTATCTCCCCTGTCCTGTTGTTCCTTCTCTTTGAGAATGAAACTCAATACAAATTGAGTTTAGCACACCTATTGAAAAGACGTCAATGACCACTCAACCATTATTATTGACAAATTCATGTATGTAAGATTTAACCAAATTCAGCTGCTTGCATGAGATGTCCTTTGCTTTCTACTTAACATGAAGTGGAGTTCCTTTTTGAGCAACACAAACAGGAGTGTCAAACGAATGACACTCCCAAAAGTAAATTCCCAAAACCTTTATACTTACAAGGCCTTTTTCACTTTTTCTTCTCCTGTTAACTCCTCAGAAAGCTCCTCCATCACTTGAGCTTGATCAGCAGAAGATTCATAATATTCATCAGCAAATGAGTTCTTTGGCTCCTCTAACATGAAATAGCAAATGACAAAGCTGACAAACGCTCCACCAGCTAATATGAAAAAGAATTGTTGTGACGATACAAACGTATAAAGAGTTAAATAAATGGTTGCACCGACGTTTCCATACGCTCCTGACATTCCTGCAATTTGTCCTGTAATTCGCTTCTTAATCATTGGAATGACAGCAAACGTCGCTCCTTCAGCCCCTTGTATAAAGACAGAAGTTAACACAACAACAGCTACAGCCAATACAATAGGCCACGAAGAATCTATGAACCCCATTCCAACTAATCCTAATGAAATACCGAACATATAAATAAGCATAATCTTTCGACGGCTACCCATACGATCCGATAATACACCGCCTAAAGGACGAGCCACTAAATTGATAAATGCGAATGATGCTGCAATTAATCCCGCTGTTGCTGGTGTTAATGAAAACGTAAGCTGAAAGAACATCGGTAGCATTGAAATAATGGCTAATTCTGCTCCAAAGTTAGCAAAATACGTACTATTTAATGCCGCAACATTTTTAAACTTATATTGATCATCCTCAGGCACACCTTTCTTTAATAAGGGTACATTCACTTGAAGAATTTTATACACTTGATAAATAAAGACAAGTCCGATGATGATCCATGTGACATATAAGAACGTTTCACTTAAAAAGCCCATCCCCTCTAGTCGCCAAGCACTTAGAGCCAATGCCCCACCTAAAGGAATCGTCCAAAAAATCAACTGAACCATATCGCCCCAGCTACTTACTTCCATCGCACCAGATTTCTTCGGCTTTAGTAACACTTTTCCTTCTGGCGTATCACGTACTGCAAAATAATAAATAATTCCATAAACAAGACAGAATAACCCTGTAAGTGCTAAGGCATATCTCCAGCCATTATCTCCACCGAACATCGTTAATGCAATCCAAGGTAGAATCATCGCAGCAGCGGCTGAACCAAAGTTCCCCCATCCACCATAAATCCCTTCGGCAAACCCTACATCTTTTGGAGGATACCATTCAGAAACCATTCGTATCCCGATTACAAAGCTCGCTCCAATACTACCGAGAATTAAACGTGATATTGCAATCTGCGCCCACGAATCACCAAAGGCAAACACAAAAGCAGGAATCGACATAATGATCAGTAACCCAGAATAAACGACTCTTGGACCATACTTATCAAGTAATGAACCGATAATAATACGCGCCGGTATCGTTAATGCTACATTTAATATACCGAGTGCCGCAATATGTTCAGGCGTTAACCAATTCAATTCTGCTAACATCGTCGTGGCCATTGGCGCCATATTATACCAAGTAAAGAAAGAAACAAAAAACGCAAACCATGTAAAGTGCAAAACTTTTGTTCTCTCATCTTTAAATTTAAATAAATCCGATACCGTCATCTCTAACTTCATCTCCAATCACATGTTTTTAATTCTAATACCATTAATACATGTTAATAGAGCCCGCGTCTGCAATTGCGATAGAAAACCTTCCAAGCTTTATAAGCCAACGCTTTCATGATAAATACACTGTTATATATTCTTCCAAATTTATTGTTTTTTTATTTTTAAAATAGAGATAATGATGGGAAGTTTATACTTTTCTAGGGAGTGAAACAATTTGTTACTTTTAACAAACAGAAAGAAAGAGGATGACGTCTTGAAACAATTTTCTGAAGGGGATTTAAGTAAAAATATTCCTCAAAGTAAAAATCGGCATGTAAACCTGTTCCAAAAAACGATCCACATGTTTAGGCCCTTTCTCCAAATCACGAAACGATCGAGCAAGGATCTTTACGCGAGGGTAACAGGAGTAGCTCAATCATCGGCTAATTTAGAAGAAGAAGTTAGGACCGTTACTCATACGATGAACGAATTAGCACGAGGCATTCAGCAACAGGCAGACGAAGCTATTACGATATCCGAGCAAATGAATCATGTCCATTCAGCAACAGAAAGACTTATCTCTAAGCACTCGCAAATCCTTCAATCAAGTGAGCAAATTGAGAGCACCGTTGAAACTGGAATCAAACATATGAATGCATCCAGTGAAAAAATGAACTCATTAAAAAGAGAAAGTACAATAGGCTACGAAGAAGCACAAAGTCTGATGAATGCTTCTAAAGATATTACACACATTATTGACCTTATTCAAAAGCTAGCTAAACAAACAAGTCTACTCTCCTTAAATGCCTCAATAGAAGCTTCTCGTGCCGGCGAACGAGGTAAAGGCTTTGCGGTTGTCGCTAAGGAAATCGGCGAACTAGCTGATCAATCAAAATCTGCCACAGAAGATATTGAAGCCATTATTAAGTCCTTACAAGATCAAATTACACATTCAAACAATCGAACGATGGCTACTTTATCGCTAGTAGATGATACAACTTCTAGTATTAAACAAACTGAAGAAAGCTTTCATCACATTATGGAAGAAGTGCGACAAATCAAAGTCGATATAAAAGCAGTAGAAAAGGAAGGAGACCATCTTAATAAGAGTACAGAAACGACAAAAGGAGCCCTTCACCAATCAGCGGCAATTAACGAAGAGCTTTCTGCTGCGAGTCAGGAGATACTAGCCTCTACATTAGAGCAACAACAAACCATTGAACGAATGAACATAAATATCCATGAGACAACAAAGGATGTATTTGCTCTATCCGCCGTTACATCCCTTTTTACATTACCTAATGACCAAACAAATAAGCATGAAGTCGAAGCAATATTTAAACAGGCATTAACGATTAGAGGAATGATGGTTACTATGATTGCGTCAACGAATTATGAAGAGGTCGTTTATTGGAAGCGGGAAAAGGAACGAGCTGAGAAGCATTTATATAACCAAATAGAAAAGCTTTCTAACGTCGCCACTAGCGAGAAGTGTACATCAAACATTCAGAGGTTCAACGAATTATGGACAACATTTAATGAGATTACAACAATAAATACGAAATTAATGCTTGAAGGCAATGCTGAACAAGCAAAACAAAATGTAGCTACAATCGGACGAAATCAATTTAACAAAATTGTTCAATTATGTACGAATTGGCTGGCATAAGAAGTGCCAGAGGTCTCCTATACATCAGTGAGAGAATCCTAGATGAGGTTATACAGCGATAATAGCGGAACGAGGAACCGCATCGAGTGGGGTGGAATCCCTTTCACTCGTTGCTCTCGGTCCATTTCTAGCTTTATGCCAGTTAAGAGAACCTCTTTCAAAACTCTCCTACTATGAAACCAGCACACACAACATATTTCACCCTATTCCATAAGCCCGTATTTCTTCTTAAAGCGCATAAGGATTTTCATCCAAATACCACCAAAGACGAGTAAGAAGAGTACGTTGGAGGCTGCGTGCATCGTATCAAACAAAGCACTTCCGAAAAAGTAAGGTACGAGAATCGAGAAATTCCATTCGCCATTAACAAAGATAAGTGATAATACACCCCAAGCATTCATGATCCACCCAAACAAATAGCCCCAAGCAATTGCAAATAATACTTTTCCAAATTTTCTTTTTAGCCAAATATGATTTCTCCATAACCCTGCTGTCAATCCAACTAAGCCCCATGCGAGCATTTGCCATGGCGTCCAAGGACCTTGACCTAATATCATATTAGATGCAAGCGCTGCAACAACTCCGATCATCATCCCACTTTCCGCACCAAACACAAAGCCTGACATCATAATGACGAACGTCGTTGGCTGTACACTTGGTATGCTAGCAAACGGAATACGGCTAACAGCCGCAATCGCAGCAAGAACGGCTAATAATACGAGTTCTCTCGCCTCTAGTTTTCTACGTTCAAATCGAATAATAAAGAGAAGAAGAGCTGATATAATAATGACAAAACTAATCCATAAATAGTGATCAGTCCACAGCAATGAGGCGATAATCACGAAACCTACCATTGTCAGTAAAACGACCCAGGTTAATGTTGATCGAAGCATTGCAAAGCCCTCTCTATCGTCATGACGTCATCTGATTTCCCTCGGAACAACCGTTGGATCATTGTTGTATAAAAGAAATTCCCTTTAAAAAAATCGCTTGGTACACCTTCTGATGTAATTTGACCTTGGAACATCATTCCACACGTCGTTGCATAACGTGAAGCAAACTCAATGTCATGTGTTGTCATAAAGACGGTAATCCCTTTTTTCTTTAGTTCCACTAGCATATCACCTAACCGTATCTTTGAAATCGGATCTAATCCTTTTGTCGGTTCATCTAGTAATAGTAGCTTCGGTTTACGAATTAAAATACAAGCAAGTGCAGCCTTTTGTAGCTCACCACCACTCAGATCATACGGATGGCGATCTTTCAAGTGATCTATTTGCAAAGCCTCTAACAAGGAGTCTGCTTCATCTTGATCCGTTACATTCCATTGTGCCATCACCGCTGCTAACTCTTCCCCGACTGTTTCATGTATAAAGAACAGCTTTGGGTTTTGTGGTAAATAACCAACGATAGAAACAAACTCCTCAGATTGCTTCCATTTCATCAATTGACCATCTAGAGTCAGTTTCCCTTTTTGCGGCTTCAGCAATCCCATTAATACCTTCAATAACGTTGTCTTTCCAGAACCATTTCCCCCAACAAGTGCATAAATTTCCTCTTTATAGATCGCCAATGTTAAACGATGAAGAACGGCCTGATCCTCTTCATATTGAAAGGAGACATCTCGCAATCGGATCATTTCCTCGGCTTCATTTGACGCTACCTCAACCTTTTGATCAATATAAGCATTCCAAAGTTGCTGATCTAACCATAATCGTCCTTCTTTCACAGTAAGAGGAATATGTGGCAATTGTTCATTAACAGTCAAAGCTAGTGAGGGTGTTGTCGGCACAAATGGTTGATAAGAAGACTTCCATAACGTTCTCACAACCTCTTTCGGTGTACCACATTCTACAATAGCTCCTTCTTTCATTGCCACAACTTGATCAGCCAAAGCCAACACATCTTCAAGTCGATGCTCAGCGATAATAATCGTCATACCAAACTCTTCATTTAATTGCACAAGCATTTCTAAAAAATCACGAGCACTCACTGGATCAAGCTGAGCTGTCGGTTCATCAAGCAACAAAATATGAGGCTGCATTAGCAAGATCGAAGCGACATTCACCTGCTGCTTCTGCCCACCAGATAGTTCATGTGTTTTTCTTTTCAATAAATCCTCAGCACCAAGAAAATGCACCATTTCAGCAACACGGTTCCGCATCTCCACTGTCGGTAAGCCGATATTTTCTAAACCGAACACTAGCTCATGTAAAACCTCATCTGCTACAACTTGATTATCGGGATCTTGGAAAACAAAGCCAATATCTTGTTCACTCACTAATTGTTCAATCGATTCCCCCTCTAATAACCGTTCTCCTGTTAACTGACCATGAGGTTGAATCGATGGTTTTAACAGCTTTAGCAGCGTACTCTTCCCACATCCAGAAGGGCCTATTAGCACAACAAAATCTCCTCGTTGAATGTCCACGGAAATTTCATTCAATGCTGGCTTTTCACTATCTGGATAGGTAAAGCAAATGTTGTTTAATTGAATATACGCCATTTAATCATTCCACCCCATTCTAGCCATAAAGGAAATAAGAAATAAAAAATAAACAAACATAATAGAAGCATGTCGCCTCCAACCAATTGAAGCGAATCCATGACTGGATAGATCGTTAAATAGCCCAATCCTACAAGTCGACCAATCATCATAATTGTTAAGCTAATTAGAATAAAAGCAACACTCAACGTATCGTATGAATACCAACGAAAGTGAGCATATGAACTTCTTTTCCCTTTTCCAAATGCTCGTGCCTTCATTGAGTCTGCCGTTTGTATCGCTTCTTCCAATGAATAGGTCAGCAAAATTTGCACATAGAGTAGCCCTTTTTTCGCTCTTTCACTCCACTTACCACGAGTGACCGAGACCCCTTTACTATGTTGAACCATGCTAATGTCGTCCAGCCTTCTTTTCATAAGAGGAATAAAACGCAATGTTAGCATTAACAGCAAAGCAAACTGTGGCAGCACACGCCCAAACAAAAACAATAACTTATTTGGCGTCATAACTCGGTTAAATGAAATAAAAAGCACAACTATGCTCATAAGTGAAAATGCAGTAATACCACCGTACAAAAGAGCTTCAAGTGTAATGCGACGATTCGCCCATTCAACTAACACATGTGACCCTCTTTGATTAAAAAAAGGATTAGCCATCACGAAAATGAGCGCTGACAAAAAGATAAATAACACCCAACCACGCACCCCACGCAAACGATCATGCAAATATTCACGAAGTAAAATGGCAAAAAAAGCAGCTAACAAATAATACGGGTGTAGCATAAGCATTAATAACGCAATTGCACCACTATAAAAAAGAAAAGTCGTTAATGGATGTAGTTGTTCAAATCGAAGGTTCATGAGGACAACCTACTGTCATTCTTCTGTATATAACCATTCAACGCGATCTCCTGCCTTTACTATTGTTACACCTGCACTTTGGGTAATACTCGTACCATTTACTTTTGCTACCCAACCGCTCCTCGGCCCATAGTCAAATTCATACACATCGGCAATTCCTCGAACATAAGCAGCTGCGCCTCTCCCCGTGTAATCAACGTAAATATCGGCCGACTTACCGTACTTTGTCAGTATATCCAAAACCGTATCACCATCTGCATATTCGACTTCTCCTTCACCCATTTTCCCACTTGGTCCTTGTATCACAATCGATACTGTTGGCTCAGAGGTAGATGTTGTTTTCTCTTCTTTAGGCTTTGACTCATTTGCTTTCGAAGACGAGCTTTCTTGCTTCTTTTCTTCTTTTGGTTTTGAATTAGAAGACTGATTATTGGATGAATTGGAATGAGAGTTCGATGAGGATTGTTTCTTTTTCTCATCCGAACTAGACTGGTGATCACTTGTCTGATTCGATTCTTTCTTTTCTGTTGATTCATTCGCAAGGTCTTCATTCGAAGAAGAAGATGTCGCCTCAGATTGTTCAATTTCCTTCGACTTACTAGGCAACACCACTTCCGCATCCTCTAGCTGTTCAACTTCTTCTTCTGTGTTACTCTCCTCGTCACCTAGTTCTGCACCTTCATCTTGTTCGATTTCAACATCCTCTATTACTTGTTCTTGATCATGACGATCATCCTGATGCTCTTCTTTATTTCCTGTCCCACAACCTATTAAAATGCCAATAGCCATGAACATGAGCAACAAAATTTGGATCCAACGAATTCTCATCCTCACAACACGCTCCTCTACTATAAGCTGATCTACTCCATACCGAAATGAGACCCCCTATTATGACTTAAAGGGCACTGAAAAAGGGAAAGCAAACCTTTTCAGCGCCCTATGCATAAACAAAAGGGATTATTCTTCCTTCATCATTCCACGACGTTTCGTTATCACAAATGCTATCACACCTATTAGCAATAAAACTAAACCAACCAAAAGAAGATTAAATGTATTCGTTGCCGTATCTGGTAACCGCTCACCTTCATCTGTTGATTCCGATGTGTTATTAGAATCTATTACTTTTTCATTATTATTAGAAGGTAAAGGGGGCTCTGTTTCTACCTTTTCATAAGGATTAGTTGTTTCCTCTTCCTCAACAACAACATCTTCTAATCCATACTGAACTTCTCCATCAGCTAAAGGAAGATGATACAAAGATCCTTCCCCATTTACATATAGCTGATACGCAACAAGAGCACGATAGGCTTGGTCGGTTGAAAATGGATCACTATCAGAACCATAGCCATCCTTCCAATAGAATCCACCATCATCATTTTGGAAGCTCAATAAGTAATCAACAAGCCTCGTACTTTCACTATCACTTGGATCCTCTGGCTGGTTTGGTTCAACCCCAGCTGTCGCAAGCGCAATAATAACTTGAGAAGCAGTCGAGCTATTGTCAATTTGCGAAGCATTTGCTTGGATATAACGTAATGCTTCATTCACACTTTGTTCAACTTCTGTTTGAGATGTATGTGGCGCTAATGCGGTGATGGCCATCGCCGTTGTATCCAAATCAGCTGAGCTACTTCCATCCCAAGACCAGCCGCCACTTCCATTTTGAGCATCTAGCAAATATGAAATCATCCGTTCACGATCCCACGCTGCTCCATCTGGTGTTTCAAAGCCTGCACTATCTAACGCAATTAAACCATACACAACACCGTTTAAACCTTGACGCGTTAATTCACCATTATAAATGGCTTCAACGAGGTTGTATCCTTCAATATTTGTCGGGTTGCCACCTGCTGCTAAAATACCTAACGTCACACGCTCATAATCCGTTATAGCACGAAACTGTCCTTCATTCTCTCTTAACGTCTCTTTCACTTGATCTAAATAGCTACTCGGCACTTCTTTTCTTGCCTGTCTTAATGCTATTGCATTCCAATCACCGATTGTTCCAGCAAGAATATAATCAGTTGCTGAATCGATCGCACTTTGAATGACTTCTGGATCAACTCGTTCAGTCTCAGAACCTTCTTCTGTTACAGGATCCTCTTCTTCAGAACCGCTGTCAGCATCTCCGCCTTCATCTTCCGATTCATTCTCAATGAAGACAAAGGAAATCAGGTCTCCATTTGTCAACACGTAGTCACTAGCACCGACTTGCGAAGACTCATCATTAACGGCTAATGACCAATAATCAGGATACTCTGCCTTTAAACCATTAATTCCTGTAATAAAATTCCCAAAATCATATACGTCATACTCTAAATTGTCCTTACCGATGACTACCTTAATTAAATCAAAGGCTGTTGCCCCTTCAATAAATCCAAAACTGTCATCATAAGCTTGAACTTCTTCAATTCCTACAATTTCAAGTTCAGCACTATCACTTTCAGCTGTCCAGTCAACTAGTTTAAATGTTAGAATGTCGTCTTCATCGACTAAAAAGCTATCTGCCCCTGTTTGTGCTGAGATTCGATTGACATAAAATGCCCAGAAATAGTTTCCTTCTGCCTGCACATCATTAATTGTATGAATAAATTTCCCGTATTGGCCATCATCATATCCAACATTCTCCTCACCGACAGCACGCACGAGTAAGTCAAACGCCGTATCTCCCTCTTCAACCTCATACTCACTAACATCAACCGTAACAATCTGATTGCTCTCTTCTAATTGCTGATCCGATGCTTCCTCAGCAAATACCGCCGTATTGACACTTCCAAAGAACAGTGAAAACACAAGCAACACTGCCATCATCTGATGCATCCATTTTTTCATTTTTGTTCCTCCTCATTTTCTATCTATCCATCAAAAAAAGCCCCTCTAACTGAGAAGGAGCTAAAATGTTAAGAGATTAATAGCATCATATACTATACATTCTTAACACCCCTTCTATCCGCGTAGAACATGGTGCTGGCAAAACAGGCAGGTTTCCTGGCTCATGGTCATCACTTCCTACGTCTTCCCATCTTTTTATAAGACAGTGACAATAGTAGGTTGCTCGCATTTACAGTGGCGGGACCGCGTTGGTTTCTCATCAACTTCCCTATTAAGCTAGCATTTACTAAATGCCAGCACCTGTTTAATTAACTATGAACTTATCGAAGTAATTATACTCGAACTCACTCTAGTAATCAATATGAAAAAATGTGTAGAATGATTTTATAGAGGTTGTTCAAAAGGGCGCTTTTTTCCCTTTTTGATGACCTCGAGGCAGGCTTTTATAAAAACAAGCCTACCTTTTAAGGTAAGCTTGTTTCTCCCATTAAATACTTATCGCATTCACGTGCTGCTTCTCTTCCTTCATTAATCGCCCAAACGATCAAACTTTGGCCTCGGCGCATATCACCTGCCGCAAATAAACCGTCAATATTCGTTCGGTAAGTACCATATTCTGCCTTTACATTTGATCGCTTGTTTAATTGAACATTGGCTTCTGTCAGAAATTCAGTCTCCGGACCGCTAAATCCAATAGCAAGTAACACTAATTGGGCAGGCCAACGCTTTTCTGTCCCAGGTAATTCTTTCCTTATTTTCTTGCCTTCTGCATTCATAAATGTTTCCACTTCAACAGTCTCAACAAATGCAACTTGACCTTGATCATCGCCTATAAATCGCTTCGTCATGACGGCATAAGCGCGTGGATCTTCACCTAATACTGCAGCTGCTTCCTTATGTCCATATTCAACTCGATGAATGACGGGCCATTGCGGCCATGGATTATCGGGCTCGCGCTCGGTCCCTTTCTTTGGATATATATCAAACTGAGTTAGACTCCGGCACCCATGACGAACGGATGTCGCTAAACAATCTGTTCCTGTATCCCCACCGCCAATTACGATGACATCTTTATCCCTGGCCGAAATGTAGGCACCATCTTCATGACTAGAATCTAATAGACTCTTCGTATTCGTATGCAAGAAGTCCATCGCAAAATGAATCCCTTCTAATCCTCTTCCTTCCACTTCTATGTCACGATGCATCGCCGCTCCGCCACATAAAATGACCGCATCAAAGTCTGAATGTAGCTTTTTTAGTGGATAATCCTTCCCTATTTCCGTATTCGGTTGAAACATGATTCCTTCTGCTTGTAAGATGTTCACTCGTCGCTCAATTACTTGATAAGGAAGCTTCATTTCCGGAATTCCATACGTCAGTAATCCACCAATTCGGTCATGCCTTTCGTAGACCGTTACTAGATGCCCTGCCTTGTTTAATTGGGCAGCTGCAGCTAATCCCGCTGGACCCGATCCGACAATGGCGACCTTTTTACCAGTCCGATCAGTTGGTGGTGTAGGCTTAACCCAGCCTTCCTTAAAGCCACGTTCAACAATCGCTAATTCGACTGATCGAATCGCCACAGGCGGTTCATTGATCCCTAGTACACACGCCCCTTCACACGGTGCAGGACAGGCCATACCCGTAAATTCTGGGAAATTGTTACGTTCATGTTCACGCTCTAACGCTTCCTTCCACTGCCCTTGATAGACGAGATCATTCCACTCAGGAATGAGATGATGAACCGGACAACCTGTTGTCATACCATTTAACATCATCCCTGTATGACACGTAGGCACTCCACAGTCCATGCAACGTGCCCCCTGCTGCTGGAGCTCCTGCTCTTGATGACGCAGTGTATAATCATCCCAATCCTTCACTCGCTCTTTCGGATCACGTTCAGGTAATGGCTTTCTAGTATAATCAATAAATCCTGTTGGTTTACCCATTGTTCACGTCACCATCCTTCACAAGATCGACGGCCGCTTTACTTTCTTCAAAAGCCGCTAAAGCCGCTTTATATGAGTCATACCCTTTCTCTTTAAATCGATCAATCCTCTTCTTCATCACCATATAATCACGTGGAATCACACGAACAAACTGCTTGGATATCTTACCCCAATTTTTCAGTACTTCTTTGCCTCGTTCACTTTTCGTGTAATATACATGTCTTTCGATCATCACTTGAATATCACTAATTTCTTCTTCACTAGCATGCTCAATAACGACTAGCTCTTGATTGCAGCGTTTCGCAAATTTCTGATCGTAATCGAGCACATAAGCGACTCCACCAGACATACCAGCTGCAAAATTCTTACCTGTTTCACCTAAAACAACGACTTTCCCACCGGTCATATATTCACACCCGTGATCACCAACCCCTTCAACAACGACGTTAGCACCACTATTTCTTACACAGAAGCGTTCACCTGCTATTCCATTCACGTAAGCCTCTCCTGCTGTTGCCCCGTAGAAGGCAACATTGCCAATAATGATGTTATCGGCAGCAACAAATGTAGACCTTTTAGAAGGACGTACAATTAGTTTCCCGCCAGACAATCCTTTTCCGAAGAAATCGTTCGCATCGCCAACTAAGCGCATCGATAGTCCACTTGGAATAAACGCACCAAAGCTTTGTCCAGCTGAGCCAATTAATGTTAGTTTAATCGTATCTTCAGCTAACCCTTCTATTCCGTACCTCTTTGTAATCTCGCTACCGAGCATTGTGCCAGCAACACGGTTAATATTACGTATCGACAATGTCGACACTACTTTTTCCTTTCGCTCTAATGCAGCTTCACAACGAGGAATTAATTCTTGCTGATCTAACGTCTTATCTAATCCGTGTACTTGCTCAATCGTTGCGTATCGACTTACTGATTGTACCTCTTCCGGTTGATATAATAATGGGGACAAATCAATCCCTTTTGCTTTCCAATGCTCAATCGCTTGATTGCTCTCTAGCAAATCTGTCCTCCCGATCAACTCATCCATCGTTCGAATACCCAATTGAGCCATATATTCTCGTACCTCTTGCGCAATGAACGTCATAAAATGAACGACATGCTCTGGTGTACCGATAAATTTCTTTCGCAAGCTAGGATCTTGTGTTGCAACTCCGACTGGACACGTATTCAAATGACATACTCTCATTAGAATACAACCTAAAACAACGAGTGGCGCTGTCGAAAAGCCATATTCTTCCGCCCCTAGCAATGCCGCAATCACGACATCCCGTCCCGTCATCATCTTTCCATCTGTTTCTACGACAATTCGATCTCGGAGCTTATTTAATAAAAGGGTTTGATGTGTTTCGGCAAGTCCAATTTCCCAAGGTAATCCAGCATGCTTCAAGCTCGTCCTTGGCGCAGCACCTGTTCCTCCATCGTAGCCACTAATTAATACTAAATCCGCTCTTCCTTTAGCCACCCCAGCCGCAATCGTTCCAACACCTCCTCCAGAGACTAGCTTTACACTAACTCTCGCCTTCGGATTAGCATTTTTCAAATTGTGAATAAGCTCAGCTAAATCCTCAATCGAATAAATATCATGGTGAGGTGGAGGTGAAATTAAGTCGACACCTGGTGTTGAACCACGAACTTCAGCAATCCAAGGATATACTTTAGAACCAGGTAAATGTCCGCCCTCTCCTGGTTTAGCGCCTTGTGCCATTTTAATTTGAATTTCATCAGCATTTAGTAAATAATAGCTGTTTACTCCAAATCGACCGGATGCCACTTGCTTGATCGCACTTCGCCGTAAATCACCGTTTGGATCAGCAATAAAACGTTCAGGCGACTCTCCACCTTCACCCGAATTGCTTTTTCCTCCTAATCGATTCATCGCAATCGCTAATGCTTCATGAGCTTCTTCACTAATTGAGCCATAGGACATTGCACCTGTTTTAAAGCGTTTCACAATCTGTTCGACTGACTCTACCTCATCAATCGCAATCGATTTTGTTTTTTTAAATACTAATAAGCCACGAATCGATTGTAAGTTATGGTTTGTGTCATTTAACAATGACGTATATTGTTTAAACAACGAATAATCATTGGTCCGACATGCTTGCTGCAATAGATGAATCGTTTGTGGATTATATTGATGGTCCTCTCCTTCTTGTCTCCATTGAAAATCATCTCCAGATTCAAGGCGCAGCCTCCCACTACGGTTAGAATGAAATGCCTGTCGATGCTTGAGCCTCATTTCCTCGGCCATCCTATCTAAATTAATTCCATCAATACTTGAATACGTTCCCGTGAAATATTGATCGAGAACAGTCTGATCAACTCCAACTGCTTCAAACACTTGAGCACCTTGATAGCTTTGCAATGTGGAAATACCCATCTTTGACATAATCTTCACAATTCCACTCGTTGCTGCTTGACAAAATGTATCCACCGCCTGCACCTCATCAATCCCACGAATATCCCCTTGTTCAATAAGGGAGCGGATTGTATCAAAGGCCAAATACGGAAAGACAACCTCAGCACCAAACCCTAGCAATGTTGCGAAATGATGAACCTCACGTGGCTCTGCGGATTCAAGTAATATACTGACTTTCGCGCGAAGACCAGCACGAATTAAATAATGATGCAAGCCTGAAACAGCCAAAAGCGGTGGAATCGAATACGAATCTTTATTCACACCACGATCAGAAAGAATGACTAACTCAGTTCCACCCTTGATCGAGGATGCCACTTTTTTGCATAATTCATCTACATAAACCGCTATTTTCGATTGACCCTCCATCGGAACACGAATCGTGAAAATCTCTGTTTTAAATGAACTGTTTGTTAGTTGTCTCCATACCTTTTCCGTTGCGATCGGACTATTGATTTGAATTTTCTTGCAGCTTTCCTCAGTTGGTTGAATGATATTTCGTTCCGGCCCAATTGTCGTTACAACGGACGTAATTAATTTCTCTCTTATTGCATCAATCGGTGGATTCGTCACTTGAGCAAACTTTTGCTTGAAATACGTATACAACGGCATCGGCTTTTTTGACAATAACGCAAGTGGTGAATCATAGCCCATTGAACCAACAGGATCCTTCCCGTCTGTCACCATTGGTTTTATTAATTTATTGATCTCTTCAATTGTATAGCCAAAGGCCACCTGCAAGCGAACTAAATCATCACCAGTCATGGGATCATTGCTTTTCTTATTTGGAGAAAGCGTATGTAACGGAATAAGATGTTGATCAAGCCACTTCTTATACGGGTACTGATTGGCATACGTTTTCTTTAGCTTTTCATCTGGAACAATTGTCTTTTTCTCAAGGTCAACTAACAGCATCTTTCCCGGTAGTAGTCTTCCTTTGTATTCAATCTCTTCAGCTGTTATATCTAGAGCTCCTACTTCTGAACCAAGAACAATCATGCCATCCTTTGTCACATAATAACGAGCTGGTCGTAACCCATTTCGATCAAGACATGCACCAATTTGGCCTCCATCTGTGTACACAACAGCTGCCGGTCCATCCCAAGGCTCCATTAAGCAACTATGATATTCATAAAAAGCTTTCTTCTCTTCTGAAATGAGTTCATGGTTCCATGGCTCTGGAATCATCATCATCGCAGTATGAGCAAGGGAACGACCCGATAAATGAAAAAACTCAAAAGCATTATCAAACATTGATGAATCACTTCCGCTCTCATCAATAACTGGAAACAGTTGAGCATATTCTCGCTCAGAAAATAGCTCTGACTGACATAGCGCTTCTCGCGCCTTCATCGCAAGGACATTGCCTTTAATCGTATTAAACTCGCCATTATGAATCGTCATCCGATTAGGGTGAGCTCTTTCCCAGCTTGGAAACGTATTTGTACTAAATCGCGAATGGACGAGTGCTAATGCTGATTGATAATCACGGTGATTCAAATCAATATAAAAGGAATCAAGCTGTTCTGGAATTAGCATCCCCTTATACACGATCGTCTTTGAAGAAAAACTACAGACGTATAACCCATCTCTATGAATTGAATCTGCTTGTAGGCACGCCTTTTCAATTCGTTTTCGAATAACATAAAGCTTGCGCTCAAACTCACTTTGATCATGGATTTCTTTACTAGGCTTTACAAAAACTTGTCTAATATATGGCTTAGACTTCTTGGCTAGGTCACCAACAAATGAATCATTAACTGGTACGGTTCGCCAGCCTAGTAATTGTTGCCCCTCTTCTTCAATCATAGTAGACACAGTTGTCTCTGCTTGCTTACGAACAGCAGGGTCATTTGGTAAGAAGAGCATTCCTACCCCATAAGCGCCTTCTTTATCCGGGAGGTAGATATCTTCTTTCTCACATTGCTTCACAAACAGTTTATGAGGAATTTGCGTTAAAATCCCCGCACCATCCCCCGTACTAATATCTGCGGATTGCCCTCCACGATGCTCTAAATTACACAGGATCGTAATAGCGTACTCAATAATATCATGTGTTTGTTTTCCATCAATATTAGCTACCATCCCAATCCCACACGCTTCATGCTCTTCACTCGGTCGGTACAAGCCTTTACGTTGCCTCGAAGCTTTACTCATTTTAATCACCTCTTCCGCTTTCCAATAACTGTTATACATGTAAACAGTCTTATAGTATGCAAAATAAAGTGATTTATCCCCACATGATAGATTACATTGACATATAAGAAAAACAGAGATAGCGACTTAAAGCTACCTTAATTAAATGATTAAGGATTTTATAAATAAAAGGAAGTGAAAAAGTCGATTTTGCAGGGCGCTGAAAAAGTGCGATTTTCACTTTTTCAGTGCCTTTAAGTAATGTGCGTAGCCGTTGCCCGATTTTGAAAGCCTTGAAATGAGTGGGTTTCTCATAGCAAGGCGCGCAACGAGCGGAGCCATTACTCTTCTTTGAGTTACTAGAAAGGACTTTTTCAGTGGACTTCGATTTTGCACTTTTTCACTTCCCTCAATAAACCAACGCCTTAACATTTCAGTGTCCTTCGTTAAATACGACTTAACTCTCTTAATGATTTCATTACGTAAGAGAGCAGCTCTGGAATATCACTCATATGACGTTCATTTAGCTTCCGATCAAACCGAACTGTTATTTGATTTAAATATGTCCGTTCTTCTCGATGAAAAGTGAACTGAACCGATTGTTCAATCGGCAACCGTGATTGCCATATGTCCTGAAGAATCTGCTCAATTTGTACACATTGAGTATCTATATCTGATAGTTCCATATACAACCGTACGATTAATGAACAACCGACTTCACCTTCAATCTCTAATAACTCTGTTGCAGAATCTAATAAAGATGCACGTAAGCAAACTTCAGCCTTGATGGAAGGGACATCGTTTAATTGGAATTGTATATGGCATATTCGTTCCATTGTCGCAAGATCAACCCTATCTGAGCGATCAACAATTTCTATTACCTGATCGATATTATCTAAATCATACAGTTGATTTTCAAACGCTACTTTTAAGTTTTCATAGTGAGTAGGATGCATACACTCTTCACCTCCCGAACTTTATTTATCTCATTCATTGCAGCAGGTACTCTACTTCACTTACTGAAATAGGCTTACTATAATAAAAACCTTGAACGAGATCGCACTTTTCATTCTTCAACCATCGTACTTGCTCCTCAGTTTCAACCCCTTCAACGAGAACTCCTAATTTCAAGTTATGACCTAGCTGGATCATGGATCGTAGGATTGCTTCTCCGTTCGAATCATTTTGTAGTTGAATAAATGACCGATCAATCTTTAATACGTCGACTGGAAGCTCCTTCAAGTGTCTAAACGAAGAATAGCCAGTTCCAAAATCATCAATGGATAGCTTTATTCCTTCTTCTCGTAATCGTATGAGTTTTTCAATAATGTGGTTTTCATATGTCAATGACCAGGATTCCGTCATTTCTAATTCGAGATATTTGGGGTTCATTTCCGTTCTTGACACAATCTTCATAACTCGTTCTACAAAATCCTCACTAACAAGCTGCAACGGAGAAATATTCACAGCAACCGAAAATGGCTTTAGTCCCTGCTCCATCCATTTCTTCCATTGAAAACATGCTTCCTCTAACACCCAATCGCCTATTTGAATGATAAGTCCTGTTTCTTCTGCAACTGGAATAAAGTGAGCAGGGCTTCTCATACCTAATAATGGATGCTCCCAACGAATAAGTGCTTCTACCCCTTCTAATTCCTCTCCCTTATCACTTAGTTTGTATTTAGGCTGGTACAATAAGTAAAATTGTCTTTCTTCTATGGCCTCCATTAACCCTTTTTCTATATCAATTCGTTCATTTAACTTTAAACGAATCGAATCATCAAAGACCACTATTTGATTCTTCCTCTGTTTTTTCGCTTCATACATAGCTAAATCAGCAAATTGTAATAATTCTGATGCTGTCGTCGCACTATGAGGATATTGACTAATTCCCGCACTTAACGTCACAGTAATTTTCGTTCGATCAATTGTAAATGTGTCCCCAATGATATCAATTAAATTACATGACACTTCTTCAAAGTGACTAGCACGTTCGTCAATTAGTAAAATGACAAATTCATCCCCACCAACTCTAGCTAATAGATCTTCAGCCTTTAAGGATTGTTGTAACCGTTTAGCAACTTCCTGTAATAATAGATCTCCTGCTGCATGACCTAATGTATCATTAGTAAACTTCAGCCGATCAAGATCAATGAATATGCAAGTCAACTCTCGTTTCTCTTGAACGAATGATTCTAACTTTTGCTCTAATCGATACCGATTAGGTAGCTTCGTTAACGTATCATGATAGGCCATATGCTCCACTAATTCTTCTGAACGCTTTCTCTCCGTCATATCTCTGAAAAACCATAGCGATTGGTTAAGATCTTCTCCTTTAATCTCATGTCTCTTCACCTCGATAATGTACGAACCTACTTTAATATATGTTTCCTTTAAAAATGGAAATCCCGCCATTAATTCTTGATGATATTTATGAAGATTACGCATATTGCGAGACAATCCAGCCTTTTGAAACAATTGATAAAAGGCCTCATTCGCATGTAAAATAACATTTCCTGTTTCTGTAATAACAATCCCTTCATCAGCTGAATCTAATAATGTCCCTTGGAGTACACCCTGCTTCCGCAAAACTCGATCGAGAACAATAGAGAAAAAAAACAAGACGAAAAGAAGGAGCGTAACGATTACTACAAGAATCGTTAACACTTCCCTGTTGAACATACCCTCATTAGAGATCATATCCGCACCATCTATGTAAAAATAAGAAGCTTCCATACCTGAATAATGCATTCCGGTAATTGCAATAGCCATTAACAAAGAAAAAAGCACTTTCAAATTCCACTTCATCCCTCTAATAGCATATGGTGAGAAGAATCCCACCCATAAAGCCGTCATCGAAGCAATCACAGCTATAACCACTGATACACCGACTAATAGAATGTTATAGGATATCGTGACAGGCTGTATCGCTTCCATTCCGATATAATGCATCATGGCAATTCCACTTCCCATAATGAATCCTGCTAACAATAATTGAACATAATGTGTACCATGATAAGATACTATGTAATAACCAGCTGTACAGCCCACAATTGCCGCTACGACCGAGACGATGACCACAGACGGATCATAATAGATCATTTCAGGTAAACGAAATGCGAGCATAGCAATAAAATGCATGGACCATATCCCAATTCCTAGTATGCTACCACCAGCAAGAAGCCATAACTTCCTTGCTGACCCATGTGTCATTCTCACCCTCCCAGCTAAATCAATAGACGCATACGCTGCCAATCCAGCAATTAAATATGATAATAGAACGAATTCAAAGTCATGCTGTCCGTGCAATTGAATTTCACCTGTCATATGTCACCTCATGTTTGTTTATCATTGCTCGTCAAAATGAATAGAATAACCTAACACTCCTTCTTATATGTTAACATTTCACTCCTATGGAAATAGATTTTATTATATAAGATAACGAGATATAAAGCATCTAGAAGAGCTACACTCTCATAGATGCTTCGTTTTCTACTACATCGTGAATTCCTTAATCTGCTCTTGTAGCTCAACAGCCATGGAACTTAACTCTTCTGCAGTTTTAGCGACAACGTTCATAGATGCAAGAGTCTGCTCAGAAGTAGCAGCCACCGTATCCGTCCCCTCAGTCATTGACTGTGAAATCGTTGAAAATTCATTTATCGCCGCCATCAAATCCTCACCCTTTTCATTCATAAATTGCGTAATTGTCGTCACTTCAGAAATTCTCTCATCGACTTGCTCATTGATTTGTTCAATTTGATCAAATAACTGCTTCATCTCACCCATTGAAACTAGACCAACTTGAACATCCGCTTGTACTCTTTCCATTGATGACACTGTCGAGCTCGTATCCCCTTGAATTTCACCGATCATTTCCTTCACTCTCACTGCTGACTGACCGGATTGTTCAGCAAGCTTACGAACTTCATTCGCTACTACCGCAAACCCTTTTCCATGTTCCCCTGCACGTGCAGCTTCAATGGAAGCATTCAATGCAAGTAAATTTGTCTGCTCACTTATATCTGTCATCGTGCTAATGATTTCATTAATTTCACTCGAACGCTCCTCGAGACGACGGATCATCACCATCGATTGACCTACCGATTCTGACATTCCTGTAATTTGGCCAGAGGTTTGATCCATCTTATTCTTTCCTTCTTTGGAGATATGAACGGATTCATGAGATTGCGACTTTAAATCATCCGTAGCTATAACGACTTCCTTCAAGCCTTTCTGTTGCCCTTGAACAACCTCTAAACTAAGATCTGCTCTATTTTTCACCTTTTCAGCTAATGTCGAAAGCTCTTGGATTTCATAGGCTGTATGCTCACTCGTCGACGCATTTTCTTCGGCACTTGCCGTTAATTCTTCAGAGGAAGAGGTTACTTGCGAAGACGACTCGGCAATGTGACTAATCATATTTTTAAGCTTCACTTGCATTTGATTAATAGAATGCGCCAGTAAAGCAATCTCAGTCTGTCCTTTTTCATCGAGTTCATCTCCACTTAAATCACCCGCAGCAATTTTTTCGGCAGCCACTCTTACGAGGTCAATTTTCTTCGTCAATTTCTTCATCACAACATACAAAATAGTCGAAGCAACTACTGTTATCACAGCTCCAATGATGAATGCTGCCCATGCAAATAAATGAACAGACTCATAGAACTCCTCACTATATGCTGCTACTCCATACATCCAGCCCCATTCATCATAGAACGTCACATACGCATGCTTCTCACGTGGAAAATCCTCTCCCTCATTCATCCACATGTATGTATAATAGCGATCATCCGGATTGGACTGTCCAGCAGCTTCAATCAGCCCTTGGATCATATAGTTTCCATCTGAATCCTGCGCATTGTACAAATTCGTACCTTCATTGCCATGTGGATGCAATACCGTTGTACCATCATCTAAAAAGCCATAGAAGTACCCATCATCCCCATAAGTAAAAGAAACGGATTGGTAATCTCTGTATGGCTGGCCGGATTCGTTCATACTAACTATTTCACCTGATAATTTCACTCTCGCTTGTTCTTGTGCTTCATCTAACGTAATCAAGCCTGCATCGACTTGATCTTGCAACGTTTCCATTAATGAACCGGCTGCATCAACTAAATTCCTTAAATCTTGCTGACCAGCTTCCGTTAATTGAGTTTTTGCAATTTGATAGCTTGAAACACCTAATAACCCAACTGAAACAACCATAATACTTGCCATAATAAGAAAGATTCGATTTGCTAATTGGTTCGTCCACTTTCGTTTTTGCTTTGCCATCATACCACTCCCCCAGTACGCCTCTTATTATTGTTTATCATGATATAAAATTACGCTTTTATCTTGATAAGCTCATAAAGACTACCCATTCAGCTTCATTCGACTTATTTTTACAATGAAAACGTTTTATATTCTATATATCGACAATTATAAGTAGTTTATTAACAAAATGTTTCGTTTTTCACATAAAAAAAGGTGCCTTAAAGACACCTCAGACCGTAGGCAAACACCTTTGAAAAATGACTCTCAAAGGTGTTTTTTACGTTACTTTTTCTATTTTCTGTTGATGACACTGAAGGATAGGTGTTCCGTTAGTGCAAGGTTCATGGCAACAAAAACAAGCATAGCCTGCATACAAAACATTCTGCAAAGTGCACCATAAAACTAGCTCTTTAAATTATTTTAATTCCTAGTCCAGAACGATCTTTTTCTTGTCTTTTTGCTTCATCAATTTCTTTGAAATCACAGGAGCAAATTGAAAGAGTAATATACCAATCATCGCTGAAATGAGTATAAAGATACTACTAAAGGCTTGTATCATTCCAGTTGCTAGTGTAGCGATAATAATTGAGAACTCTCCTCTTTGTGTAAGCGAAAAGCCCGCTCTTAAGGCAACTTTTTTGGACAATCCATACCATTGCCCTCCAAAGTAACCAACAACCAGCTTAGCTATAATCGACCATACAATTAACGTGATCAAAAGTGGAACCATCGGTATCCCTTCGCTAAAGGTGATCGTTGTACCAAAGTATAAAAAGAACAGAGGCAATAATAGGTCGCGCGCTCGAAAGACTAGCTCTTCCAACTCATGTGTTCGTCTAGCTTCAGCTAGCATTATTCCAGCAAGGAAAGCTCCTAACACCTCAGATAGATCCAAATACAGCGCTAAACCACCATATGCTAGAGCTAAACCAATGACAAATAGAAGGAAAACCTCATGATTCATATAGCGATCAAATACCGGTCCCAGTTTACTAAATAGAAAGCGTCCTAATATAAGAGCACCAGCAATTAGAGCGAACACTTTAATAAACAAAAGCGACATAGAAGAGTATGTAATTGCGGTACCAGCTGTTAAACCAACAAGAATCGCAACAAGAATCGGCGCAACTAAATCTTCAAATATGAGAAGCCCCAGCATAAACTCTGATTCTGGATTAGCCATTCTTTTAGAACTTTCAAGCATTTTAGCCGTAATCGAGGAGCTTGTTGCGTACGCAACTCCACCAATGATTAAAGAAGGTATAACCTCTAGCCCCATTAATAGGCAAATCGCAACTGTAACACCAAAACATAAAATTACGTCTAATACTCCTGCAGACATTACTTTTTTCGCAACATTTAGTAATTGTTTAATAGGAAACTCCATTCCAAGCATAAAGAATAGTAGAACAATCCCAATTTCACCAGCGAGATGCAACAAATGTGTATCCGTTATATAGCTAGCAACGACAATTCCCGCCAAAATATAGAAAACGACATTAGGAACCTTCAGCTTCAAGCCCACAAAACCTGCAACAAATAATATAAGAAGTAACAGACCTGCTGCTAATAATTCTGGAAACCCCATGTTATTGTTCCTTTCCTTCACAAATTAATTCAAATTCATCGACCGCGCTCTTCTTCCCGACAATCATAATTGTATCGCCTCGTTCAATTAGATCATCCTCTGCTAAATCGACGATAAAGTCATCCCCCTTAAAAATACCGATAATAGTCCCACCTAGTGGAACTAACTTTTTTACCTCATAGAACTTCATCCCGACTACTTTGGACTTTTTTGGAACGTCTACCCATTCAACAATGACATCTTTTCGAGCCATCTTTAACTTCTCAAGCTTGTCACTTTCTAATGGATTAAATGTAGCACCGAGTAATTGCGCACCTATTTGCTTCGTTTCTTCAGAAGATAAATTAAAAGTAAAAATCGCCTCGTCATCATCACGGTTCTCAAAAAAATACAGCTCTCGTTTCCCAGTATAATGTATAATGATAGCCATCATTTGATCGTCACCATTAATAAAGGTAATTTTCTTTCCGACACCTGGCAAACTAGACATATTCATTTCCATTCCAATCACTCTCCCTCATCTCTCTTTTATTCCTTGTATAAATATGATTTATTATACAACGATCTAATTGACTTCTCCATTCTCAGCCCTTAATCTATATACTCCTACATTCAATTCGGCTACAATTAAACTATGAGAAGGAGGCACCCCAATGGCTGAACCACTTAAGAACATGTACAACGAAACATTCTTTCGACTATTCTCAGAAAAAGTATTAAGCGTATATCCCTCTTTTCAATCTGATACGTTTTTGAAGCTCATTTTTAATGAGGAGTGGGATACTAAAGAACTGAAGCAGCGAATCCGTCATATAAGTGAATGCTTAGCTGAGACCCTTCCAAAGGGTTATTCAAATGCTCTTGCCATTCTTCAAAAGCTCGCACCTACTTGTCGTGGATTTGAATACTTATTCTTCCCCGATTTCGTCGAAAGGTACGGACTTCATTCGCGTGAAGAGTCTCTTCATGCTCTTAAAGAATTGACATCCTCTTCCTCAGCAGAGTTTGCGATTCGTCCATTTATTGAAGCTCACCCTGAAGAAACGATGGCCCTTCTGCTGAAATGGGCTACCAATTCGAATGAGCATGTACGGCGACTTGCAAGCGAAGGCTGTCGCCCACGTCTACCGTGGGCTAAACCACTAACGATATTTAAGAAGGACCCATCGCTTATTATCCCTATTTTACAAGCACTTAAAGAGGATGAAAGTGAGTATGTGAGGAAAAGTGTCGCTAATAATCTCAATGATATTGCCAAAGACCATCCCGCTATAGTAAAGGAGATTTGTTTACAATGGAGAGGGCAGCACCCTCACACTGATTGGATTTTAAAGCACGGCTGCCGCACGTTACTTAGGAAAGCAGATCCTGACATACTAGAATTATTCGGATTTGAACGTCAGCCGCATGTACTAATAGAGGCGCTCACTCTTTCTCAGACATCGATACAACGCGGTGAAAGCCTCACCTTCATATTTCAATTGAAAAATGAGACAAGTACACCATACAAATTAAGGATTGAATACGGAATAGATTTCGTTAAAGCGCGTGGGAAGACGTCGAGGAAGCTATTTAAAATAACAGAAAACACTTATCAAAAGGGGAGCTACTCCTTTGAACGAAACCATTCGTTTAAAGATTTATCAACGAGAAAGCATTATCCAGGGGAGCACTATATCGTTATCATTATTAACGGTGATGAATATGCTCGTTCAACTATCATGCTAACATAATCCTCAATCAGCAACAGGCGTTCCTTGAAAGAGTTAAACTTCCACGGAACGCTTATTTGTATGACTAAAATTCAATTTTCTCCAAATGCAATCCTTGAGCCTCGGCAAAACCTGCACGACTTCGGTCTTTCGTTTGAAGAATATTAGCTACCTCTCTGGCCTGCTTCTCTCCTAACCCGACTTCGATTAAGGTCCCGACCATTTTTCGAACCATATGATATAGAAAGCCATCTCCGATTATTCGAATTGATATTAATCCCTCCATCTCATCAATATCGATCGACCGAATCGTTCGTTTCATTGATTTCTTTTTCGACTTCGCATTTGAAAAAGCAGTAAAGTCATGATTTCCTAGAAAGCTCGTACTCGCTTTCTTCATTTCCTCTAGGTTTAATCGATCATTGACATGCATGCTGAACTTTCTTAAGAATGGATTCGTATAGCTTTTGTTCCATATCTGGTATAAATACGTTTTATCCTTTGCATGATAGCGAGCATGAAAACGATCATCGACTTTTTTTACTTCAACAACGCTAATATCATGAGGTAAATATTGGTTAACATAATGTTGTAGCTCTTCGGTAGAAAAGAGTTTACTCAATTTAACATTAGCAACTTGTCCGTAAGCATGGACCCCTGCATCCGTTCGACTACTTCCAACAATCTCGATCTCTCTGCCTTCTAATTTTGTTAAAACTAGCTCAATCTTTCCTTGAATTGTATTCTCTTGATTTCCTAACCTTTGCCAGCCTTTATATCGTGCTCCATCATATTGAATCACCAACTTGTAATTATTCATGTATGGTACTCCTTCATTATTCATTTCCTGTTCATGTGTGTATCATATCATCCTCATATAGGAAATACGAACAAGGGAAGCACTAAAAAAGTGTGGTTTTTAACTTTTTTGGTGCCCTTTAAGCAATAAATCGTCCAAAAAAATGATATGACATTAAACTATTAAGCATAAAATTAGATTTTGCATCTTCTATTATAATAAAATGATATCAAATACAATGAATTTTAAGGAGAATGAATATGAATTTCCATACAGCTCCACACACATTTGTGAGTGCCGTTCATTTACTTGTAGAAGATCTTGAGCGTTCTTTCACCTTCTATACAGAGCTTCTAGGCTTCACCCTTTTTGATAAAAGTGACAATCAAATTCGTTTAACAGCAGACAACTTACACCCAATATTGACCATTGAACAACCTAAACATATTAAACCGAAAGTTCGACGAACAACCGGTCTTTATCACTTTGCAATCCTTTTACCAAGACGGTCTGATTTAGCTAAGTCTGTTCTTCATTTGAGTAACAACCAGTGGCCGATTGCCTCCTCCGATCATCATGTAAGTGAAGCTATTTACTTATCTGATCCTGACGGAAATGGAATTGAACTTTATACGGACCGTGACCCAGCTTTGTGGCAATGGCAGAAAGAACAAGTCCATATGACGGTTGATCCACTTGATTTTGAAAGCTTATTATCAGAAATACATGAAGATACGGAGTGGAGTAGTATTCCTCCTGAAACCGTAATAGGCCATATTCATTTACACGTTTCTCATTTAGACGAAGCCGAACGATTTTATCGTGATGCTTTAGGGTTTGATGTCGTTTGTCGCTACGGTGCACAAGCTAGCTTTCTCTCGACCGGAAAGTATCACCACCACATTGCTATAAATACATGGGCAGGTATAGGTGCACCGACACCTGTGCGAAATGAAGTAGGCTTAAAACAATTTACACTTATATACCCCTCAGAAAATGCACGGAGACAAGCCATATATGCTTTACATCAAAAGAGCTTCGAAGTGATTGAGGACAACAAGAAGGTTCTCACGGTCGATCCATCTGGTCAGACAATTGAATTAGACATCCTTAAATAATCAGCTATTTTGTACAAGTCTTTTGTACTACTCTTCTTTTTTTCCTTTGAAAACGCAGTTTTTTTTCTTGGTAATCATTACTTTCGATATGGCATTTTTCATCAAACAACCTACTTTATTCCTGTAATTTACCTCCTTTGATTTCGTAAAAAATGATTCTCACTTCCTACGATTTTTATGAGACAATAACAAACGTATTTTGATTACCAAGAAAAGGTGTGATTGTATAATGAGAGAAAAAAAAGCTAAGTTTGGTTTGGGGATTGGTATTGGCGTTGTTGCCATCTTTTTAATTGGCGGTCTTATTGTTTATTCATTCTTGTCATCACCAGAAGTAAAGCTAGCCAACGGTCTACAAAACTTGCTGAATGAAGATCGTGTTCAAGTCGAAAGTGAGTTTGATTTAAGCTACGACTTTGACTTCGATGAAGTATTGAGTGATCCTTACATAGGGGAAATGGATGAATTTGCATTTAATCTCGTTGAAGAGCTATTTAATAGTCTTTCAGGAACAAGCTCTATTATCTATGACAAAGAGTTAGATGTTATGGAAGTGTCTGGAACTTATGGAATTTCAGGTGATATTTCAGGTGAAGATATTTCTTTACACATTCCAATATCTATGTATTTCTCTGGAGAAGAGGACGTTATGGCGATTGATTTAGACCCATATGCGCAATTTATTCCAGATGCCATTGATGTGATTTCTTATAATATTTTACCAAACATTGAAGAAGTTCAAGAGGAATTAGAGCTTATTACAGATGGAGAAGATGTTGGTGACTTCTTCTCAAGAGAATTAAACGATTTATTAGAGCCAACGATTGACTCATTGCTTACTGGTAAACAATTCTCTGATACGTTAGACTTAGATCGCGATCGACTGTTTACACAATTAGAAGATAATGAACGTTATGTTCTTGAATTTGTTTTCGAAAAGATGATTGAGTACCTAGATCAGCAGAATGAACAGGAAATGATCACAGAAGAAGATGGTTGGATTTATGTTAACTTAGATGATCAACTCCTGCTTCAATCCATCTTGTATGCATTTGAAGAGGCTAAAGAAGATGAAGATGTACTCGAAGCTCTTGAGGAAGAAATCGACACTTCCGTTGATACGGCCATTTCAAATATCGAAGAATTTCAAGAAGATATTAGTGGTGAAATAACATTTGACTTTAACATCGGTTTCCTCATCGAAAGAGGGCAAATTGTACAGAGCGTCACAACGTCTACATTCTCATTTGAAGAAGACGGTGTCTCCTTTACAGGTTCCTCAACTGTAAACAGTGACTACCTATATGGGGATCAAGCTGCATTTTCTTTCTACGATGCAGATCGGGATGAGCTAAGCGAAGCCGACATGGAACAATATTTCTATGACCTAGAAATGCAAATTGAATCACGTCTTGATGACATTTATGCTGATCTTTTTGAAGACATGTACTATGACGAAGAGTTTGACTGGGAAGCAGAGTGGGATGAAGATTATGAATTAGATTGGGATTACGACGAAAGCTATTACGATGAATACTATGACTATGAGCTAACGGAAGAAGAACTTGAGTTAATTGAATCCATCGAATCGCAAAGCGTTTCTCATGAAGATTTTGATGTCTCTGAAGAAGAAATGTACTATTGGGTACTTGATCTTGAAATTGAAGGCTTTGTAGAGTTTGGTACAGCGGATTATTACTATCCTGAATAAATCTACAGTCTAATGAATACGAAGCCACTGAAAAACTTCTGTTTTTCGTGCTAATAAGATTTTAATTAAAAAGAAAAGGCAAATTCCCTCCATTTTCGGATGAGAATTGCCTTTTCTTTTGCTACTTGTTACTCTTTTTCATTCAAAAGCTTTATTATTCTCTTGGGATTCACCGCAAATATCGTGGTAGCAGCTTGAATTTGCATACCAAACAGACCCGAGGATGATGCAATTTTTAACCCGTGTCTATTTTTTGCTTCTATTTTATAACGTGACTTTGCCATTTCTTTAAACTCTTCTGTTTGTTGAAAAGCTTCTTGATCAGAATGTTCCTCTGATTTAATCGTCACATAATACGATTTTGTTTTTGCTCCTTTTCTATAACACCCTTCTTGAAATGGACAGATTTGGCACTTTTCAACATCAAATAAGTATCGGACTCGTGGATTCGTACCTTTCCCTTTTCGTTCATCATGTAGCCATATGTCCAGCTTTACAAACATACATACATCCCGGCATCTTTATTAATTAAATTCGAATTCATCATTTTTTCGTGTTCCATGTGTAATGATAGGATGTAGTTTGGAAACAAGGTTCATGTTATTTGTTTTTGCAAATAACATATTGTCTTTTTCAGAGTAGGCTGTTAAATACCCATATATGGACTGAGTGTTATTGTTTCTTCATTTGATTCACCTGCATCTATGTACTACCTAAATGATAAAATAAAATGACAGGGAAGTGTTTGATAAAATGAAACTTCAAACTGTAGATAAAAGGCCTTTGAGTCTCATTTCTCAAAGGTCTTTTTAGACGATTTCTCTTATTTTCTTTTTATCGTTGAAGAGTAGGGGATGTCTATCTTACCTCACAACAAAGCGGACGGGATGGGAGGGCCGACTCCTGCAGGAGGGAAGGGCAGGTTGAAATCCACCGGCGCAGACGGTTAGTTCAACGCCCGCCTGCGGAAAGCGTGCCCCCCATCCCGGGAGCGAGGGGCAAAGCTCCCTTTCAAGTCCGAAGTAAACGAGCACTTTTTCAGTGGCCTCATGAATACAGAGGCTGGGACATCATAAAAGTGTTAAATTGAAAAGAAGGAACAATATAAGAATGTAGCATGAAATGTACACATGTGCACCACTATATATTTATTCGTATTCTTTATTAAAGCACTTTTGTCTCGGCCTCTTTTCCTCTTAATTTGTTTTATACTCTATTTACTTCTCAAACTACTAACGAAGATTACTTCCTTAAACCATTTATAGACATTTATCTCCTTCATTTTTTTATCACCAGAATAGGCACCTGCCCATATGATGTAAATGTATTTAACTTAAACAGGGAGTGGAGTCGTCATGCTTCAAATTTCTGAGAACCAACATTCGCATTGTATTCGTGCTGAAAAGGTTTATGATTGGATTCATTATATGGACGAAATCACCAAAAAGAAAGTCATCAAATTGCCCTTAACCCCAACCAAGAAAGTAAAAGATCATATGTGCATCAAATTTAAAGTTAATTGTAACGAAAATTCTCCCACGATTATTTGGAAAGCAATAAATGTAATAAGCACAGTTTCTTTCAGCATACAGGCTTCCTCTGAATCTGCATGCGATTTAGTCGTTATGATCGATGACAAAGAACTAACAACACTTACGCCTGGGCAAACATTTAATGCAACTGCTGGATCTTTAGAACGCATTTCCGTACTTTGTAATAGTAACAGTAACGAAGGAATTTGTTGCGGTGAACTTAATATGTCTATCAATTATCAAATTGGTAAAGAAACATGTTTCAGTGATATAAAGACTTCTCGTTGCTTTCTTTCAAATAAAAAAGGAGAACCCATTCACCTTGACACGGATGTATTAATTTGTAAAGAGGTAAATTGTATAGAAGGAAGAAAATCCACTCTATCCCGTTTGCCTAACGGGAAAGCAATTTATCTTCAAGATGTATTAATACGTAACAAATTTTTTATAACAATTGAACTTTTAAATGCGACAGGAACCATTTTACATTCTTGTACATTTCCAATTGACCATGTAACAACGGTTCAACTTTGCGCCCCAAAAGGGACAAATATTCTATGTAAAGTAACAGAATTTCATTGTCTGTCTTTTATTAAATGTATAAAAAAAGATTGTATTGAAATTTGTTATTCCGTTCAGATATGTAAAGATATTAAAGTTATTTACGAAACAACACTTGACATAAATGGACGCTTGTGTAGTCCTCGTAACCATCAAGACCTAAATCAGCTGTGTACCTTTGAGAAAAAGGCTAGGAAGCAGCCAGACCATTTTTTCCCAATCAAAAATAAAACAGATCCTAGCTAGTAGAACCTGTTTTTCCTATCTTATATTAAATCATCATCTAATCGAATAATCGTAAGTGAAGCTCCTTGCCCACCTTGAAGCGTTGTAACTGTTGCCAATCCAAACAATTCAAGAGAGACTGTATCCCCTGCATTTAGATTCAAAATGATATCTGCGCTATAACTACTTACAGTTAACAATGGGCTACGAGCACTTGCAGCTACTGGGCTTTCATTCACAACTAAACGACTACTTGACAACAAAGCCGCTGTAGCATTTAAGTTATAAGTGATAAAGTACCTACCTTCTAAATTGACTGTAAATACGGTATTTGCCGCATTAACAGTAATATTCCTTAAATTTTGAGCGTTCGGTAAAGGAATTAATGTCCCTCCAAGAATAACAGTAATAGCCGTTCCTTGCGTATTAGCTGCAAAACCTGATGTCTCAGTCACATTTGGCCCTTCTGGTCCTTCTGGTCCCGCTGGTCCCGCTGGTCCTTCTGGTCCCGCTGGCCCTTCTGGTCCTTCTGGTCCCGCTGGTCCCGCTGGTCCTTCTGGTCCCGCTGGTCCTTCTGGTCCTTCTGGTCCCGCTGGTCCCGCTGGTCCTTCTGGTCCTTCTGGTCCCGCTGGTCCTTCTGGTCCTTCTGGTCCCGCTGGTCCTTCTGGTCCTTCTGGTCCTTCTGGTCCTTCTGGTCCTTCTGGTCCCGCTGGTCCCGCTGGTCCTTCTGGTCCTTCTGGTCCTTCTGGTCCTTCTGGTCCCGCTGGTCCCGCTGGTCCTTCTGGTCCCGCTGGTCCCGCTGGCCCTTCTGGTCCTTCTGGTCCCGCTGGTCCTTCTGGTCCCGCTGGTCCTTCTGGTCCTTCTGGTCCCGCTGGTCCTTCTGGTCCTTCTGGTCCCGCTGGTCCTTCTGGTCCTTCTGGTCCTTCTGGTCCCGCTGGTCCTTCTGGTCCCGCTGGTCCCGCTGGTCCCCTAGGTCCTCTAGGCCCTCTTATGCAGCAATTATCATCAAATCCCATATTTGCCATTTCATATTCTCCTCTCATATTCACCATTCTCATTTATTGCATTATTTTTCAATCTTCCGTTTCACAATTCACTTGATATCGCGGAGTTAAACAGATTAAGCCAGAAGCTATATCATCTGGATTGCCTGATGGCACACTAACTTCAATTCTATTAAAACCAGTAGATGTAAACGCAACACTACTCCCTTCAAATACTGTCAAAGGACCACCTACTAACAAATTCCCATCAAAGAATCTAACTGTAACAAAATCTAATTCTCCAGAATCGTAACCAATAAAACCAGACACATGTACATTTTCTAATCCGGTTATTATATAAACATCTTGTGAAATACCTTGAGGTATGCTCCATCCCGTCGTAATTCTATCCTGCATAAACTTACATTCTGAAGTTTTCCTTACACAATGCTTTGTGCAATTGTGACAACCACAACTCATTCACTACACCCCTCTTTCCCGATAATTTATTACAATTATAATTATTAAACAACCAGGAAAACGGGAACGTACAATGCCTATAAAATAAAAGAAATCATCCACTAAAGATGATTTCCGTTAAATTTCTAAACTCTAACCTCTTAACTACCTTTCATATCTTGATTACTTCCATTAATTGTGCTTCGTCTACTACTAGCATGAATAAAAAATACAGTACTGACCAAAAACAAACTCCCCGCTAATAAAAAATACGTAAATCGTATCGATTCATCCCCAACTAATATACCAATACTATCTAATATAATCGGAGACAAAAATTGACCTAGAAAAAGCATACTTGTCACAACCGCCATTGCCTGCACAACTTGAACACGTGGAACTATACGCGTCACATGATCAAATACGGTCGGCATCAATGATCCAAATCCAAACCCCATCAATCCAACACCACAACCAATGATGAACGCATTTGGCGCAAAAGCTATAATCAAAAAACCAATAGCCATTAACAGTAGCATAACCGTATAGAAAAAACGCTGAAATATTCTCTTTATTTGGGCTAATATAAGACCGGCAACGAAACCGGCTGCTGTTCCAGCCGAAATAACCATCCCCGCATTTTGTGAATTGCCGATGCCTTCTTGCTGCATAAATAAAGCCATATTAGATGGTAATGCAAAGAATACTAGTATAATAAAGAACATAGAAGCACCTGTGAAGTAGACACTTTTTGGTAACGGCTCTAATTTCACCTTACTTCCTCGATCAATGAGCTGTTGTTTCGGCAAAAACAACCAGACAATGATCACGGAGACAACAACTAATGTATACACGCTAAACGCCATTCTCCAACTAATCGCTGCCAGAACTCCTGATAATAAAAACAAAACCACACCACCAAGATTATTAACGGCACTTACCTGTCCCATAGTAGTGGTCCGTTCTTGTCCATCAAAGAAATCAGCTACTAACGAGGTCGACAGAGGCATCATTAGACCGACCCCAATTCCTAAAATCGCTCGAAACAATAATAATAACTCAATCGTTGGAACGAGCCCACCACCTAGACCACCAATGAGATAGAAAACCATCCCAATCAGTAAAATAGATTTTTTTGAAAAGCGTCTAGTCAGATGACTTGAGACAAAAATAAAAGGGATAATCATGACTGAAGGCAAGGTTAAAATCAGTTTAATCGTCGTCTCATTTGAATTCGGAAAGGCAAGAGCAATATCACCTAATGCTGGTGAAATAGCAGCTCCAGCCATCACTGTAAGGAGTGATACCGATAAAATCGCTGTTTTGATCAGTTGCTTATTCATTTACTCCCTTCTTTCCATCAAGCTCCTGAAACACTTTATTCGTAGCAGTATTTCTAAAGGAAATTTCCTTAAGCACTCGTTTTGTTGTTACTACATCTTCTTCAGGTATTCCAGCTGTCGCCTCCTCTAACGTTCGCTGGACTAAATTCATTAAATTAACCTGCTGTTCCTTCCCCTTTGTCGTTAAATAAATTCGTTTGCAACGGCCATCTCTCGGATCCTTCTTCCGATCAATCAGTTGTCGATTTAACATATTTCGAATCAGCCTAGACATGCTTGCCTGATCTCTTCCTGTCCGTTCAGCTAACTCTAATTGTGTCAATCCATCTCGATTCCATAGCTGAACTAAAACCGTCCAATGCTCTGTTGTCGCATCAAACCCATTTTCAGTAAACGTACGTTGCACACTATTAGACAAAGATCTCCCTGCCATTGAGACAAGAAATCCTAACGCATCTTCTAATCGATATGTATTCATCTTTTCAACACCTCAAACGTAGCATACTAGCAAAATACTTGTTTATGCAAGTACTTTGCTTGCATAAGTAAACCGTGCAATTCCCTTCTCTGAGTACCTTAATTAGACTTCATTGCCAATTGTAAACTCTATACTCTGAAAAAAATAGGAGGCTGAGACAAAAGTATTTTCATAAATGAGAAGCCGAACAAATACACAGCTGTGCCCATAAACCGCTCCTGAATGTTCGGATTCTCAGCTAAACACTTTTGTTATGTTCCCGACTCACCTCTCAGACGATCATCCTCTAAATGAAATGCTTGCCTAAATCTTTTCCAATCACACAAAAGCGCTCAAAAGCCTTTTGATACGCTTGATGCCGTTCAAGGTCTGGCACAACGACTTCCTTCAACTGAATCGTCTCTTTAATCTCTTTAAAGGAGTTCACTCTACCAATACCGACTAAAGCTGTCCAAGCCCCTCCCCATGCAGCGCTATGATGCGTATCTAATACATAAATGTTCTTCCCAAAAACATCGGCTACCATTTGAATCCAAAAGGACGATCGTGACAAGCCTCCATTCACATAAATTTTTTTCGACTCTCCCGCCATTTCTACAAGCGATTGCTCAATTTGATATAAATTTAAAGTGATTCCTTCAAGAACGGCACGAACGAGATGATGCTGTTTATGAGTCATACTTAATCCAAAGAAATTCCCTTTTGCTTTCTGATTCCATAATGGAGCTCTCTCCCCATTAACGTATGGAAAAAACAATAATCCATCTGACCCTACTTCAGCCTTACTCGCTTCGTGGATCAACTCCTCCATACTTCCATCATATTCAAGCAACTCCTTTAACCATTGTAAAACAATTCCTCCATTATTAGTCGGTCCACCAATAATTGCAGTTCGTTTATCAAAGGCATACGTGAATGTTTCTAGTCGCTTATTTATTTTCACACCATCTATGAATTGTCGAATTGCACCACTTGTCCCAACAGAAATAGCCACTTCACCAGGTGAAATCGCACCGCTTCCTAAGTTAGCTAGTTGACCATCCGCAGAGCCAATGACACACGGAACACCTTCTAACAATGGGATTTTAGTATCTGACCATTGCGTAATCACTTTTGTTGGTTCCACAATTGTTGACAGCTGTTCTCTTTTTACACCAACTAACGTTAATAAATCATCATCCCAATCATACGTATGTATATTAAAGAGGCCAGTAGCTGAAGCCATTGCGTAGTCAACAACTCTTTCTCCAAACCATCTATATAGCAAAAATTCTTTAATCGACATAAAATAGGAAGACTTTACGTAAGGAACATAATTCGTTTTCTTCATCCACAATAATTTCATGAAAGGGGTCATCGGGTGAATTGGTGTACCTGTTTTTGCAAAAATATTTGCACCATTCGTTTTCATGATATCTTCCGCCTGCTCACTACTTCTTCCATCGGCCCATATGATCGCATTCGTCAGTGGGTTCATCTGTTCATCCAGGCATATAAGTGAGTGCATCGCACAGGAAAAACCAACCGTCAACACCTCCCCCTCATGAACGTTTGCTTTATGCAATATTTCACTCATAGCTTGTTCTGAAAACATGGCAATTTGTTCAGGGTCTTGCTCCACCCAGTTATCATTTAAATACTTAGATTCAATCAATTTCTCCATTTCTGCAATAAGCTTCCCATTCACTGTGAATAAAACCGCTTTCACACTTGTTGTTCCTAAATCCAAACCAATGACTAACTCTCTTGACATATTCTTTTTCTCCTATCCATTCTGTTTTCCTTCTTTTATACTAACATGAACTGATTTGATCTTGGAGGCTGATTTATAGGAATAATATTTTTAGAATTATCGGTAGGAAGGATTATAAAATGTATTACAAACTTTGTACAATTGCTTGAATGTCTTGACGCCTACTTAATCGAATGTTACTTTTAGCAATAACAAGTGGTTTTCTGACCTTAAATCAAATTATACTTTTATTAAAAGGATGCGAATAAACGAATGAAACTCGAACAAGCTTATAAAATCATGGAAGTTCCTGAAAACGTTTCAATAGATGAACTAGAAGATAAATACATGATTTGGATCCGTATTTCAAAGTCACAGGAGCAGCTTCAAGACTCCAAATCAGAAGAAAAGTTAGTTAATATGGATCAAATCACCCTTGCTTATACTACGATTAAGAACGATTTAAACGGGATTGATCCAGATGCGACGAACCAACCTACTGGCTTTCGAGAAAAGCTTGATCATTTTTTATATCATTATAAGTTCCAAACCTTTTTTGGCATCGTTCTCGCCTTAATCATCGGATCTATTTTGTACAGCATTATCGACTATCGTATTGAAGAAGCTAGATTAGCTAATCTCCCAGCACCTGACCTAGAGGTACTATTAATAGGTGAATACCATACAGAAGATGTTTCCCCATTAGAAGACTCACTACTAGAACATTTTCCTGAATGGGAAAGAACTGTCGTTAAATTTGAATATGCACCCTCTGAAACTCGAAATGAGCTAGACATGGCTGCTTTGCAAAGAAGACAAATTGTATTTGCCACAGAAGAACCAGATATTTATATAATTGATTTACACCACTTTGATTTGATGAAGGATATGGAGTCATTTCAACCAATTGAAGGATTATCAGAGGAATTACTAGAGAGTATTGACGATAGCCGTCTCCATTATTACCAAGGTGAAAACGAACGAGAGGAACGTTTATATGGTGTTGATATATCAGGAAGTTCTATTTTCGACTCTGTTGATATCATTGCTCAAGAAAAGATCGTAACAATTCGCTTTGATAGTGAAAACATAACGAATATTATCGACTTTCTTGAACAATCAATAATTGAATTGAACTAATAGCTAAGAAGGTCTCATTACAGTCGGAGACCTTCTTTTTAATACACCGTTAAACAAATATAATTTCTTTACGATTACATCAAAAAGGGAAAAACCAAACTTTTTCAATGCCATTCTCATTACATTTGTAGTTGCTCCATTCGATCACAAACCCGTTTCATTAAAGCTATTTCATGACTAATGACCAGTAAGCCAATTCCTCTTTCTTTTGCTATACGTAACAAAGCATCCCAAATTTGCACCTGTGTCACCGTATCAAGCATAGCTGTCATTTCGTCAGCAATTAAAAATTGTGTTTGTGGACCGAGTGCTCTTAATACACAAAAGCGTTGTAGTTCTCCCCCTGATAACTCATTCGGATATCTCTTAAGCCACTTGTGTTGAATCCCCATTAGATCAAACCATTCTTCACTAGGGTCCCAACCTTCTTTTAAAATTTGCTCCATCTTCCACTTCGGATTGACAGAACGTTCAGGGTGTTGATGAATGAGTTGCACCGGATAATAGGAGTTGGTTTGAATAGCTTTGCCATCTAGCAACACTTTTCCTTCCTTGGCATATTCATAACCAGCTAAAATACGAGCAAAAGTCGTTTTCCCTGTGCCACTAGGAGCTGTTACCCCAACAACCTCCCCATGATTTAAGGAGAATGTTAACTGTCGGAAAATCCACTTATTTTTTTTATAATAAAAGCCGAGTTGTTCTGCTTTAAGTTGCATGATGACACCTTACCATTCCGTTTTCAACGTATCGTACTTCCGGTTTCTTTTTATGACAAATATGAGTGGCCCAATTACAGCGAGGCGAAAACGCACAGCCCTTTATAGACTCACTTAATAACGGCTGATGTCCATCAATCGTTTGGAATTGATTTTGAGGTAATGCCTTCCACAATGCTTGTGAATAAGGATGCTTTAATTGCTCTCCGTTTCCTTTAAATGCTTCGATAGGAGCGATTTCAACAGTCGTACCAGCATAAAACACAGCAACCTTATTCGCAATACGAGTTGCCATTTCGATATCGTGAGTAATCATCATAACAGCAGCACCATCATCAGCTAATTTTCGAAAAGAAGCCAATGTGTCTTTCATCACCTCAGCATCAAGGCCAGGAGTCGGTTCATCAGCAACGAAAAGCTTTGCTCCACTAACCTTTGCAATCGCTAGCAAAATCCGTCGTGCCATTCCACCTGAAAGCTCATACGGGTACATGTCAGCAACATGTTTATCCAATTGAAAGTCATGAAACACTTTTTCCTGAGCCTTATTTTTATTTCCGTTTCTCACAGCATTGCGTACTTGCTTGCCAACTTTCATCGTGGGATCTAAATACGTTACAGATTGTGGGACAAAAGCAATTTCACACCCTCGTAATCTTTCAATCCTCTGTTTCGTTAAATTATGCCCATTATAATACATCCGTCCTTTTACCGTTGCATGATTAGGTAAGATCCCTAACAAAGCGTGCGCTAAAAGACTTTTACCAGATCCACTGGAGCCGACAATGGCGACGATTTCCCCCTCTTCGACCATGACATGTAACTGATGAATAACCTCAAGCTCGTCTTGTTTGAAACGCGAAGTATATTGTTTAAATGATATAGATAAATCTTCAATTTCAAGCAGCGTCAACTAAATTCCCCTCCCTCATTCATGCGTGTGATATGGATTTAGCAATGTTCGCAAATGACCACCGATTATGTCAAACAGCCTTACTAAAAGAAGTAAGCATAATCCTGGAAAAAAGGCTAACCACCACATCCCCGTTGATAAGTATCGCATCGATTCAGACAAAATAATTCCAATAGCAGGCTGATGAGGTGATAACCCTAAACCTAAAAAGGTAATCGCTGCCTCATGTAAAATCGCATGAGGGAAACAAAGAAAGAACCCGATGAGCATTTGTGGTAGCAAATGTGGCAAAAGGTGCTTCCACGCTATATAATACGTTGATTTTCCTAGTTTATAAGAAATCTGTATATAATCAGCCGACCTTAATTGCATCACTTCTGCTCGAATGACTCTTGCCAAAGCAGCCCAATGTGTTAGTGCAATTCCAATAATAACGCCTTGTATTCCTCCACCAAAAATAAAGGCAATTAAGATTAGAAATATTAAATGGGGAACACTTAAAAATAAATCAATTAACCACGAAATAAAACTATCAACCATTTTACCTAAAGTTGCCGCCATTAAGCCGAGGATAACTGCAATAATGACACTAATACCGGAAGCGATGACTCCTACTCCCATACTTAGAGCTAGACCCTTTATCGTACGGGTAAACATGTCCCTTCCTAACCAATCTGTCCCAAATGGGTGACTCCAAGATGGTGCAAGGTTACGCACCTCTAGTTGCGTAACAATACGCTCATCACTTAACGCTACACTACCTATTAAGATCACCAGCAACAGGAAGCTCGAAACCATGATTGAAATGAGCATTTTTTTACGGCGATTGAAATTAAGCACCTTATTCATAAACGCTCCTCCTTCACTTTCGGATCAATCATCCGATAAATGAAATCTGCAATTAGATTTCCGAGGAACACAAAAGTTGCACTAAAAAGTACGATACCTAATAATAACGGTACATCTCCTCGCAACCCAGCTTCCACTGTAGCCTGTCCTAATCCAGGATACGAAAATACCTGTTCCGCTAATACAGCCCCACCAAATAACTCACCAAAAGCGGCAAATTGTAACGAAATGGCTGGTAGTGCAATATTTTTTAAGCCATGACGCCGAAGAAGCCTCCAGCCACTTTCTCCTTGAGCACGTGCAAATAAGACATAATCACTCGATAAGACATCAATTAATTTTTCTCTAGTATGCAAGGCAATATTGGCTACACCAATAATACTTAATGTTATTGCTGGTAGCATAAGGTGCTTCACTTTATCTAATAATGTAATATCTTCTGCTAATCTCCCTGCCGGTACTCCTAATCCTACCGGAAACCAACTTAACCAAACAGCAAAAACCATTAATAGCAACAAGCCCATCCAAAAGGTTGGTGTCGAGGCAAGCGTATAGCAATACCATTTAATGGCACAATCCACCCATGTATCCTTCTTCATTGCTGCAACAATTCCTATAACAAATCCAATGACTCCAGATAAAACCCAAGCAATAAACATTAAAACAACCGAATAAAGAAACTTCTCGGCAATAACCTCCGTCACAGGCTTCCGATAAATCATTGATGTACCAAGATCACCTTGGATCACAGCAGAGCCCCAATGAAGAAATTGCTGTATTGGCGGTTCGTTCAACCCCCAATACGCGGCAATTTGTTCACGTTGCTCTGGTCCTACTCTCATCATATCTGCCCCAATATATGCCTGAATCGGATCAATCGGTGAGTATGTCATTAATAGAAAAGTAATGACACACAAGGCTATTAATAACGTACAGAATCTAACGACCTTTTTTGTAATAAAACGTATTAATGAATCAACTTTTACATTCATCTTTTACTCATTCCAAGTCCATTCAGCAATATTATTCGTAATCGGCCAACCATGACCATGTGGTTGAATCGGCTGTTCTCCGATATCCAAACGCTCATGAACAAAATAAACATGCTCCAAATTAACAAGCCACGCCCAAGGTGCATCCCCCAATGTACTAAAACCCGTTTTACCATCCCATTGCGCTTGCTGCCAGTAATCAATGGCTTCCTCTTCAGTTAGAGCCGTTAAAGCTTGATTAAAATAATGTTCAACCGTCTCATTCGCATAATAACCAGGATTAAACCAGTCAACTCCCGCATATTGCACACTATAAACATGAACCATTTCAAGCGGATCATGGCTTCCCCAGCCGAACATAACTGCCTCAGAATGCATCAATTGAATGATTTCATCCCAACTCTTTCCTTCTACGTCGATTTGAATACCAATTGGCTTCAACATGTCAGCTACCGCTAACGCTAACGATTGTCTCGTTACATCATTAGATGGATAAAGCAGACGAAATTCAGCGCGTAATCCTTCCTTTTCACGTACTCCATCTTCATTTTCATCAAACCAGTCATTCTCCTCAAGTAATTGAATAGCTCCTTCTAAATCACCATCCTCGATCATAGTATCTGGATTCCACCAAGGGAGACCATCAACTACCGAATAACCAGGTGTACCAAAGCCCTCCAATACTCCGTCAACTAGTGCTTGACGATCTACTGCCATATTGATGGCTTGACGAATAGCAAGGTCGCTCGTTACGTCATTTCCGATCGGATAACCATCTTCCGTTGTTTCTCCTCTAGCAACGAAAGGAAACATGATCCCACGATTATCAACACTTTGCATCGATTCAACTCTCATTCCAGCTACTTCTTGTAAACCAAATACAGCCGGAACACTAGCAACATCAACCTCTCCAGCTTGTACAGCAGCAAATGCAGAATCTTCACTTAAAAAGACAAACGTAATCTGTTCGATTTCAGAACTCGGACCATAATAATAAGGGTTAGCTTCCACTATTAATTGCTGTCCTTGATCCCATTGCTTAAAAACAAACGGCCCCGATCCAATCGGTGATTGAGCATAATCATCGTCATATGCGTGCTCAGGTACAATTCCAATCGAAATTAATGTATGGATAAAGGTTGATTGAGGCTCAACTAAATGAAACTGAATGGTCAAATCATCTTCAACACGTATTTCATCGATCATCGTTAAGTCTAATATAGAACCACTTTCTTTAGCTGTTTCATAAGTAAATTTAACATCTGATGCTGTTAAAGGTTCGCCATCAGAAAAGACTGCGTCATCACGAATTACCACTGTCCAAACAAGACCATCCGAACTCAATTCATAGTCAGTAGCCAAATCATAATCAACTTCTAAGTTATTATCCCTTTTAAATAATGTACTTTGAAACAAGGGTGAACCGTAACGTCCCCAGCCAGTTGTTGGATCAAAGCCCGTATCTGGCTCCGAACCTAGCGCCAATACTAATTCATTCTTTACTTCTTCAACCGTACCTTCTTGAATTTGTTCAGCACTATTTGGAGCACAACCAACAACAAACAGCGTCAAAGCAAAAGCCATTAGCCCCTTCTTCATCAAATCTATCCACTCCTTTATATTTCTATAAAACTATTTGCATAACTTGAATTATAACATGTGAAAAAGGTAACAAAGAAATCTTTTTTCTTCACAAGATGTATAACTGGCTTTCCATATATGTACCATGCTCTTTGCTGAAAAGAGAACGTCCGAAGAATTTCTCAAAAAAAAATGCTTGAAAAGGGGCACTCCCTTTTCAAGCATATGAATGATCCATATTATGATTGCACTAAATCACAAGCATCAGCTGGCATCCAATGCTCATCTTTTCCATCCCATTTTACATTACAACCAATTGGATTCGTTAAAGGTATACTAATTTCCTTCCCTGTTAAATGCTCCTCTAAAGCACGGTCAAGATCATTCACCTTCATCTTCTCCGACTCACGTGGGTTATCAATGGCTCTTCCTGTGTAAATAAGCTCACGATTTTGGTCAAACACGAAAAAGTGAGGTGTTCGCAAAGCCCCATAAGCTCTTGCGACATCCTGTGATTCATCATGGCAATACGTCCATGGAAATTGCTGCTCTTCCATTCTTTTAACCATTCCATCCCATGAATCTTCTGCATACGTGTTAGGGCTATTTGAATTAATTCCTACAAATTTAACCCCTTGATCCTCAAACCGTTGAACCGTCTTTCGTGTCACTTCATCAGAGCCAGTAACAAACGGACAATGGTTAGCCGTAAAGAAAATTACTAGAACCTTTGCATCATTAAAATCATTAAGTGAGTACGTCTTCCCATCTGTTGCAGGTAGTGAAAATTCCGGTGCTTTTTGACCAATTTCTAGTGTGAAAGCCATATGAATAAATTCCTCCTTCATTTCCATTTAATTTATATTGACATACGTGAGTATGACAACAGCTCCTTCATATTGCTACTGATTCTTTTGTAAATAGGTGTACAAGCTTGAATGGTCAAGCTCACCCATGCCTTCCCTATTCATTTCATTCATAAAGCGCTGAATTTCATTTGTAATAGGTAAATGAACATCTAACTCATTAGCAGCATCCAAAACATTGTTTAAATCTTTTAGATGAAGGGCCACTTTAAATCCTGGGTCATATTCTCCTTCTACAACATTGCTTATCTTTTGATCGAGGACGTGACTACCTGCCAACCCATTCCTTACTGCATGATACAGCTGCTCGGCATCAAGATTGGCTTTTTTTGCGAGTGTAAAAGCTTCAGACATCGCTTGAAGGTGTAGCGCTACCATAATTTGATTAGCTAGCTTTGCATAGCCACCAGAGCCAACCGATCCGACATGAACAGGAGAACCCATTACTTTCAGAACCTTCTCAGCATCCTTAACAACCTCTTTCCTTCCACCAACCATTATCGCCAATTTTCCAGCTATCGCTCCTTGCTCGCCTCCGCTTACTGGTGCATCTATGAAATGGATTCCCTTTTCACTCAACCTTAAACTAATTTGTTTTGAAACCTCAGGATTGATTGATGACATATCAATGATAGTTGAACCACTGCTGGCAGAATGAATGACACCATTTTCTCCAAGGATGACCTCTTCGACATCACTCGAATTAGAGACAATCGTAATGATATAATTGGCTCCTACAGCGGCTTCCTTCGGTGTATGACTTACCTCCAGCCCTCTTTCAAGGAAATAGTCCGCCTTTGCTTTCGTGCGATTATATACTTTATACAAACAACCAGCTCTATATAAATGCTTTGCCATCGGTAATCCCATAATCCCTAAACCAATAAAAGATACGTTCATACTCCCACTCCCTTGTATAGAACCATTCTACAGAAATCCTCTTTCTCCTGTAACAAATTCAAATCGTTTGAGTGTAGCTTTCTTACACGCACGCCTTCCTTGTTATACTATCGAGCACTCAATAAAAACACCTAAAGAGCTTTACTACCCTTTAGGTGAATGAGATATTTCAATATTTATTTTAATAACCCAACTAGCTTCAAGCCGTGATAAATGCCATCTTCTTCAACTGATTTCGTTACATACTTCGCAGCTGATTGAACTTTATCTACGGCATTACCCATCGCCACACTATTGTAAACCTCTGAAAGCATCTCGATATCATTTAACCCATCTCCGAAAGCGTATTGCCTTTCCTTTGAGTAGCCTAGTTTTTCAACAATCTTCTCAATTCCAATTGCTTTTGATCCACCTTTAGGCAAAATATCGACCGAAAGAGGATGCCAACGAATAAAATCAAACTCTGGATAATTACGCTCATATCGCTCCTCTGAGCCTTCTGGACAGAACAGAAGAGATTGATATAGGTTACGATCTTTATAATAATGAGGGTCATGTGCTGGAAAATGAGCTATTTTTAATGAATCAATACTTTCAGTAATAAATGAATGCTCTGGTGGGACATTCGCTTTCATATCCTCATGATCCATAAACACAACCGGGTGTTCTTGACTAACTGCTTCCTCCGTCAGACGGACCAACGCTTCCGTATGAAGTGGATTCGTGTAAAGGACGTCTCCATTTAGGACGACATACTGTCCGTTATAGCTCACATATGTTTGAATATCGAGTTCCTTACGAATATCCTCAAACATAAAAGGTGCTCTCCCTGTTGCAATAGCCACTTCATGCCCTTCCTCCTTCAATGCAAATATTGCTTTTTTAGTAGAAGGTGGTAATGTCTTATCCTCTCTTAATAATGTACCATCAATATCAAAAAAAATAACGCTCTTCTCTCCCATTTCCAAACCAACTTTCTCTATATAGTCTATTTCTATTATAACGCCTTTTTCCTTTTCTATTCTTCTTATCCCTTCATATTGTATCGTATGGAACGCGTTTCATGTCAACAAGAAACATTCATATCTCTTAGCTCACACTCCAAATATTGCACTCTACCAACTTGTTAAAGACATTTCCACCTATTTTGACAATTAACTTTCAATAATTAATTTTAAATTGACAATTTACAATCAAATTGATACAGTTAACATATGCACATTTAATCAAAGGGAGGATTTCAGTTGGATAGCAAATCAAATCGATATAAGCCTTCTATTATGATGGAACAGCATAAGCACAGCCTTACAAAATCTGAAACGAAAATATATGACTATATCACTTCTCACATTGATCAAGTCCTATACTATTCCTTAACTGAGCTTTCTGAAGCATGCGATGTAGCTGAAGCAACGTTATTACGCTTTTTTAGAAAACTTCACTTCAAAGGATTTCAAGATTTCAAATTTGCTCTTGCTCAAGAGGTTTCATCAAAAAGAACTCCGAATGAAGAAAATAGCACGTATATAGAGAAAATTCGCAACTATATGGTTCAAGCCATTCATAATTCCTATGACCTCATAGACACTCTAGCACTAGAAGCTGCTGTAAAAACAATCGCACAAGCTCACGATGTCGTTATTTTTGGAATTGGTTCCTCTGGTATTGCAGCTAATGACATGGAAAACCGTTTACTTCGAATTGGAAAACATATTCAGGCCGTTACCGATCCTCACACTCAAGTCATGAGAGCATCAAGTATGACAAAAGAAACGGTTGTGATCGCCATTAGTGTAACGGGTAGTACGAAGGATATCGTTGATACAATACAAATTGCCAAAGCACAAGGTGCAACGATCATTGCCATCACGAACTATTTAAAGTCACCATTAACAAAGCTTGCCAATCAAGTCTTACTTACATCAGCAAAAGAAAGTCCATTAGATAGTGGTTCCCTTATTACAAAAGTTGCGCAATTATATCTTATTGACCTTATTTGTACAGGAGTCACTTTAGAAAATTATGAGCAATCAGTAGCGATGAAGCATCAAATTTCAGAAAACACAGCAAAGAAGCTTTATTAGGATACTTAGTTTCATGATAAAAGAGGTGATAGGATGAAACAGACAAACGGCATTGTTTTCTACAATGTAAACATTCATTGTGAAACAGAGGTCATTAACGGATATATTCGTACAAACAATAAGACCATAATGGAAATAGGACAAGGTGATCCTCATTTAGGAGAGGGTGAATATGCGATAGATGGCAATGGGCACCATATCATTCCTGGATTTATTGATACTCATATTCACGGTGCTGCGGGAGCTGATGTGATGGATGGCGAAGAGGCTGCTTTACGAACGATAGCTGAGAGCTTACCAGCAGAAGGAACGACCAGCTTTTTAGCAACCACTATCACACAATCTAAAGAAGCTATTGACCAAGCGTTGAATACGGTCGCCAACTATCCTATCAAGAATCAGGGAGCAGAGCTATTAGGTATTCATTTAGAAGGTCCCTTCATTAACATCGAAAAGGCTGGAGCACAACCGTCCGAGTATGTCATTCCTCCTTCAATTGAACAATTTAAACATTGGCAAAACGTATCCAATGGACGAATTAGAGTCATTACCCTAGCTCCAGAAATGGATAAACAGGAGGATTTCATTTCTTTTTTAGTAAAGTCTGGAGTAATTGTTTCTGCCGGACATACGAATGCTTCAATGGCAGAAATAAAACATAGTGTCAAAAAAGGCGTAAGTCAACTTACTCACCTTTGTAATGCCATGACTGCTATACATCACCGTGATGTCGGGGCCGTTGGTGCTGGATTATTATTAGAAGAGTTAGTGTGTGAATTGATTGTCGACGGTCTACATGTTTCGCCAGATATGGTTAATCTCATTTATCAACAGGTCGGTCCAGATCGGCTCATCCTCATAACCGACTCGGTTGAAGCTAAAGGAATGCCTCCCGGGACCTACTCACTAGGAGGACAAATCGTGACCACAGACGGAGAAAAAGCGTTATTATCAAATGGAACATTAGCTGGAAGTGTTTTAAAAATGATTGATGCTGCGAAAAACATGCAACAAATGACAACTGCAACGATCGATGACGTGGCGAAGATGGCTGCAATAAACCCTGCCAAACAGCTAGGTCTTTTTGATCATAAAGGGAGTATATCAGAAGGAAAGGATGCTGACTTCCTATTAGTTGACGAACATTTTAATCTTATATATACCATTTGCCGTGGATCAATTGCCTACAAACGAGAGGAGTACTAACATGAAAACCGTACATTTGCACAACTATGAAGAAATGAGTACGTATGCATACGAAATCATAAAAGCAAAGTTGTTGCATGTCAACGAGCCAGTACTTGGACTTGCAACAGGCTCAACTCCAGAAAGGTTATATGAGCTACTTATAAAAGGCTACACTCAAGAACAGCTCTCCTTTTCGAATGTCACAACGTTTAACTTAGATGAATACATCGGACTCAAGCCAACAGATCGAAACAGCTATCATTATTATATGGATGAGCATCTTTTTAGGCATATTAACATACGAGAAAGTCATATTCACATTCCAGACGGAGGCACAGACAATGCTGAACAAGAATGTATACGGTATGAACAACTTATAAAAGAAAATGGCGGTATTGATGTACAATTGCTAGGTCTTGGATTGAATGGCCACATCGGCTTTAATGAACCAGGAACACCTTTCTCCACTCAAACTCATATCGTTGATTTAAAGCCTTCTACACGCAAGGCGAACGCACGCTTCTTTGAACGTGAAGATGACGTTCCACATCAAGCCATAACAATGGGGATTCAAACGATTATGGAAAGCAAAGAAATTTTGCTGCTTGCATCAGGTGAAAAGAAACGGCCTGCCATTAAAAGATTGCTTGAAGGAGAAATATGTGAGGACTTCCCAGCATCTATTCTCCATAACCACCCAAATGTCACCGTTATTATTGGATAAGAAAAAACGCTATGCGTTTTTTCTGCATTACGTCGTACGTAGTCGTTATTATGACTTGAGTACTTTTGAAAGTGGGGTTCTTTCAAAAATATGTGTAACGTACGGAGTCGACGTCACCCGCGAGTTCGCCTATCCCCTCCTTGATTAAACCTCTAAAGATTTTTTCATTTGATACTGTAAGAAAAACCGCGCAGTCGCTTTTCTTACTTGAACAGGAGAGATACTATGTTAAATACCATTAAAGGACAGCTAATCGTTTCTTGCCAAGCTCTACCTGATGAACCAATGTACGGATCAAGAATAATGGGACGTATGGCTTATGCTGCTATGCTCGGTGGTGCAAAGGCGATCAGAGCGAACAGTATTGTCGATATTCGTGAAATAAAAAAATCAGTCGAGCTACCCGTCATTGGAATTATAAAAGCTAACTATCCAACATCAGATGTCTTTATCACACCTACAGAAAAAGAAATTGACCTTCTACATGAGGAAGGTGTTGATATGATTGCCTTAGATGCGACAAACCGAATGAGGCCTAACGGACAGACAATTAACGAATTCTTCCCTTCTATTCGTAGACGTTATCCAAATCAATTATTCATGGCTGATTGTTCTACATTTGAAGAAGGCCTATTTGCAAGCGAAATCGGATTTGATTGCATTTCCACAACGTTAAGTGGCTATACAAATGCTACAAAAGGACGAATATTACCAGATATCTCACTTGTAAAGGACTTAGCTTATAAGCTTTCCATTCCTATCATTGCAGAGGGAGGAATTCAAACACCCAAACAATTAAAACAATTATTCAAAGTAGGTGCATATTCAGCCGTTGTCGGATCGGCTATTACGAGGCCACTAGAAATTACGAAGAGGTTTGTCAATGAGATAACATAGTGAGTCTTCATATGTTTCATTATTAAGCAAATGTAATATTTTACAACCTTCTATGTATAAAAAGTATATTGTTTCACTTAGATTATTACTATATACTTAGTCCTAATTACACACTAGGAGGTTTCATATGCAAACAGACTTTTTAACACAAACAATTAGGAAAAAGAACCAATTTATGCTTTATGTGTTATATTTAGTTGTTGCAATTGGCATTATTTTAACCTTTTTATTTGACGGTCGGTTCATTGACAATTTATTAGGTATTTTCTTTGCTAGTATACTTAGTATCCTACATTTTAAAAACAAGGTTCCAAAGTTATTACCCTATCTCATCTTTATGTCATTAACTAGTCTATTATTTCTCATTACTTTAATCACACCTGGTGATTTATCAGATTTTTATTTCTTTCTTATCGTTTTATCAGGCTTTTATTTAAGTAAAGCATTTTATCTTGCAAACTCTACAGTCGTAACCATTTGCTTTTTTATATACAACTACATAAATAGACAATTTCCCATCGATGAGTTAGTAGGCTTTTTAATCATTTATTTTATTATTTTTATTACGTTATTGTTGATTATTATCATAGCTGAGAATACAAGCAAAACAGCTGAATTGATGCAAGAGCAAGTTAATGCTTCGTTGGATCAAATAAATGAAGACAAAAAACGTCTTGAAACAGAAAGTATATCCATTGCCAAACAGATGGGTGTTATTCAAGAACAAGCATCTACCAATGTGAAATCATTTCAAGAAACAAATACCGCTGTTCAAGAGGTGGCGACTGGAACACAAGTACAAACTGAATCAGCTGCCAACATTTCCTCATCTGTAGAACGTACGAATGAAGCGATGAGAAATATGCTTAAATTCGTAGTCGAGCTAAGAGCCGAATCTGAAAAGGCAGGAAATCATTCTGTTGATGGTACAAAACAAGTTACGCTTCTAGCTGAACAAATGGAACAATTTCAGAAATTAGTTGAACAAATGTCTCTTGATATGAGTAATCTCAGTCAAATTATTAGCCATTCTGTTCAATCGATTGAATCAATTCAAGAAATAACAGCTCAGACAAACTTACTAGCACTTAATGCCTCTATTGAAGCAGCAAGAGCTGGCGAAAGCGGAAAAGGTTTTTCTGTTGTAGCAGAAGAAATTCGTAAGCTAGCTGAAACGACTGAACGAGCAGCCAAAGATATTTCTATTAACTTAAATCAAATTGATACAACGAATGAACAAACACAGTCTCAAATGACTGCAATCTCAAGTGAAATGCAAACTAATATTCTAACAACTAATGAGACGAAAGAATCCTTTCATCATATTGATAAAGCGATCAACTCTTTACTCGATCAGTTTCAAGCACTTTCGGCTACTGCTACACAAGTCGGAGGCGATTCTGAAGAAATCGAAAAAGCCGTCAATGAATTTGCTTCTGTTTTAGAACAAACAACGGCATCAATTGAAGAAATATCGGCAACAGTCGAAAATCAATCTTTACGAAATGAAGAGCTCCAAACAATCATTGAGGAGACGAGTAGCAGAGTTGAGAAGTTAGTAAAAGAATAAAAAGATTCATACAACTACTTAATAAGGGCACCGAAAAAGTTTTGTTCAACTTTTTCGGTGCCCTTTCAGCAATGTACGTAACCGTTTCCAATTTTGAAAAGCTTGATATGAATGGGTTTCTTGTATTCAAAGGTACTTGTGGAGGATTTACGCCCTCTATTTTTTCATTTAAAAAGCTTCTTCAATAGCTTAAATAGATCAAATGTAGTACGCCTATATACTTTATTATATGCATGTTTCTTCGGGCTCCGAATCCAGCTATATCCACGTGGCATTTTCATACCAGCACGATGAACGACTTGCCTTTTTATACTTGTCCTAGCACGAATTCTCTTCTTCAAGCTAGGCTTTCTCATTCCAAATTTCATAGACGTTCACCTCATTATTGGCTTTGTTATAGCCATAACAAAAATACTCTTATTACAATGATCACACATCGTAATAAGAGTATTTACTACTTTATTTTGACTTATTTCGATTATAAATATCAAATCCAACTGCTGCAAGTAATACTAAACCTTTAATTGCTTGTTGCCAATCAATCGTAATACCGATTAAAGACATTCCGTTGTTCATAACACCCATGACGAGACCCCCGACGACAGCACCGACAATGGTACCGACACCACCAGCCATTGAAGCACCACCAATGAATGCTGCGGCAATCGCATCTAGCTCAAACATCGTACCAGCTCTTGGAGTTGCTGCATTCAATCGAGCCGCATAAATTAAACCAGCGATTGCAGATAAGAAGCCCATATTGACGAATACCCAGAACGTCACTCGTTTTGTTTTAACCCCTGATAATTCGGCAGCTTTTTGGTTACCACCTGTTGCATAAATGTGCCGTCCCATGACCGTTTTATTCATAATAAATGAGAATACTACAATTAACACAAACAAGATTACTAGAATATTTGGAATTCCTCGATAAGATGCTAAGACAAATGTGAAAACATTAATAACCGCTACCATTGCAACAAGCTTGGCAATGAAGAAGCCTGTTGGTAATACCGAGAATTTGTTTTTCAGTTGAACACGACGTTCTTTTAACTCACTGAAAATAACAAGCAGTGAGAGCAAAGCACCAACTATAATCGTCAAAACATGATAGGAGGATAAACCGAGAAATGGGATATCCGGAATAAAGCCTGAACTAATTAAACGGAACTCTGCTGGATAAGGGGAGAGTGATTGCCCCCCTAATACGACCATTGTTAACCCTCTGAACAAAAGCATACCAGCTAATGTTACGATAAAAGAAGGCATCTTTAAATAAGCGATAAAGAAACCATGCCAAGCACCAATGAGCGCACCTAATAGTAAACATAGGAAGATTGCAACAACTGTTGGCATTTGCATTTCAATCATAAAAATTGCAGCTATTGCTCCTACAAAGGCACAAACTGAACCAACTGATAAGTCAATATGACCCGCTATAATAACCATAACCATCCCAATAGCTAGCACAAGAATATAACTATTTTGTAAAATAAGGTTTGTCACATTAAGTGGCCGTAACAAAATCCCATCTGATAAAATACTAAATAATAGAATAATAAACATGAGCGCCACGATCATGCCATATGATCGCATATTACTTTTCAGGATATCACCCAACTTCATGTCCATCGCCCCCTGTTCTCGTCATATATTTCATTAATGTCTCTTGGTTTGCTTCTTCTCTAGGTACTTCTCCCGTAATATACCCTTCACTTAACGCATAAATGCGATCACTTAACCCGAGTAGCTCAGGAAGCTCAGAGGAGATCACCAAAACGGCTTTCCCTTGTGCCGCTAGTTCATTAATAACACTATAAATCTCATATTTAGCTCCGACATCAATACCACGGGTTGGCTCATCTAATATTAAAATATCAGGCTGAGACAAAATCCATTTGCTTAAAACGACCTTTTGTTGATTTCCGCCACTTAAATTCCCTGTCTTTTGATCGATACTAGGGGTACGAATATTCATCTTCTTTCTAAATCCTTCAGCTTCACGTATTTCTTGATTTTTATCTACGATTTGATGCTTTGATAGCTTTTCAAGACTCGTTAATGAAATGTTATGTTTAATATCATCAATTAAAATTAACCCATACGTCTTTCGATCTTCTGTAACATAAGCTAATCCTTGGTCAATGGCATCTTTAATCGACTGTACGGAAATTTCTTTTCCTTCTTTTATTAATTGCCCTGTAATGTTCTTTCCATAGGATTTACCGAAAATACTCATAGCTAATTCTGTTCTTCCTGCCCCCATCAGCCCGGCAATACCAACAATTTCTCCTCGTTTCAGATGCAAGTTCGCATTTTTAATGAGCTTTCGACCTGCATGTAGAGGGTCATCGACATTCCAATTCTTCACTTCAAAGATCGTTTCACCAATGATAGGCTCTCTCGGAGGAAAGCGATTTTCAAGGTCACGTCCAACCATTCCTTTAATAATTCGATCCTCCGTTACCTCTCCACTCGTTAAAGACAACGTTTCAATCGATTGACCATCTCTTAACACAGTCAAGTTGTCAGCAACATACGAGATTTCATTTAATTTATGTGAAATAATAATCGATGTCATCCCTTGCTTTTTAAACTCTAATAATAAATTTAATAAATTCTCACTATCTTCTTCATTTAATGCAGCTGTAGGCTCATCCAATATAAGAAGCTTTACCTTCTTAGATAGCGCCTTTGCGATCTCCACTAGCTGCTGCTTCCCAACTCCAATGTCCATTGCAAGCTTTCGTGGTTCATCTGTTAAACCAACCTTCGCCAATAGTTTAGCTGCTTCATTAATAGTTTGATTCCAATTAATGACCCCTTTATTCGCTTGCTCATTTCCTAAGAAAATATTTTCAGCAATCGACAGCTCTGGAATGAGTGCTAATTCCTGATGAATAATCACGATCCCTAGTTCTTCACTTTCTTTTATATCTTTAAATTGACATACTTTTCCTTCAAATAAAATATCACCATCGTATGTCCCATGTGGATAGACGCCACTTAATACTTTCATCAAAGTCGACTTCCCTGCACCATTCTCACCTACTAGAGCATGTATTTCTCCTGTTTCAACTTTGAAATTGACATGATCTAGCGCCTTGACACCTGGAAAGGTTTTCGTTATATTTTTCATTTCTAAAATGGTATTAGCCATGTTCGATCACCTTCTTCCTTAGATGTAAATAACGATTTAGTGATAGCTATCATCACTATCACTAAATCGCTTACAAAACCTTTTCAAAGATTATATGATGATGATTTTATTCTTCTTCAAAGTCACTCTCATCATAGTATCCACTTCCAACTAACACTTCTCTATAGTTATCAATGTCAACAGAAACAGGCTCTAATAAATACGAAGGAACGACTTGAACACCATTATCATACGTTTCAGTATCGTTCACTTCTGCCTCTCCATCTTGAAGAACAGCATTAACCATTTCAACTGCCTTCCCAGCTAACTCACGAGTATCTTTGAAAATCGTTTGTGTTTGCTCTCCAGCAATGATCGATTCGATCGATGGACGCTCTGCATCTTGCCCAGTTACGACAGGCATCGGTAAATCTGCTGAACCGTAGCCTACACCTTTTAATGAAGAAATAATTCCAATACTAATCCCATCATATGGTGAGAGAACAGCATCTAATGTTTCGTCTGTATAAAAACCACTTAATAGATTATCCATACGCTCTTGTGCTAGTGATCCATCCCATCTTAATGTTGCAACTTGCTGGAAGTCTGTTTGATCACTTTGAACAACTAATTGGCCATTATCAATATAATGCTGTAAAACAGATAATGCACCATCAAAGAAGAAATACGCGTTATTATCATCAGGAGATCCCGCAAACAATTCAATATTGAATGGACCTTCCCCTTCATCAAGTCCTAAATATTCTTCAATGTATCTACCTTTTAATACACCGACCTGGAAGTTATCAAAAGTTGCATAGTAACTAACATGCTCAGAATTACGAATTAATCGATCATACGCGATAACGGGTATATCCATATCCGCAGCTAAATCTAGTACTTCTGTTAGTGATTCACCATCAATCGAGGCAATCACTAACGCATCTACTCCACGTGTAATCATATTCTCAATTTGGTCTATTTGATTTTCAATGACGTCTTCTGCATATTGCAAGTTTGTGTCATAACCTAGCTCCTCAAATTGCTCAACCATATTATTACCATCAGCAATCCATCTCTCAGATGATTGTGTAGGCATCGAAATTCCAACTGTACCAGTTCCATCTCCGCTAGCTTCATCTCCACCACAAGCTGCAAGCGCTATCATACCAATCGAAAGAATAAAGACAACTAACCATTTTTTCATTTCTATTTCCCCCTTAAAATGATGTTGTTTTGTCTTGCTTATAACGTCATTCTAAATGAAAGCGCTTCAACTTTCTTTGCAATATCTTTTAAATTTTTATAAATTTTTAACCTTATACATGTTCGAAACAATTTATTATTACACTCAACTTTTGAGATTAAGGTCAATTAAACTACATTTTTTCCAAAAGATAGAGGAAAGCCGACCGCTACCGGAATGGGGGCACGCTCCTGCAGGCGGGCGTTGAACTAACTGGCTATGCCAGTGGATTTCAGCTTGCCCTATCCTCCTGCTGGAATCGGCCATCTCGTCCGCTTGAAATTCATTTTTATCAAGATGTGATTGACTCCTACTTCACTTCGTAAAACTCAAATAAGCATCCATCATGAACTTTTTCAGATGAATGCTTATTTAAATTTGTCCTTTACATATAGTTTTGACCATTTGAAAGGCATGTAGAAAAGAGGTTTTACAGTTCGGTCACGCATGAGAATTAACAGAATAAATAGTCTCAACTAGCAATCCACACTCTCATATCTACAATATTTAATTTCTAAATGTTAAGCATAGTACTAATATTTATCGTTTATTCATTAATTCGATGATAAATGACGAATGTAATAACTCATTCTAATGCTTCCTGTATATACTGATATAATTCAGCATCCATCCCAAACTGCAAACCATTATTAGGGTTTTCTGCATGGAATTTTTCCGTTTGTTTTTCTAAATTTTGGTCATACTCTGTAAATGAGTAAACAATGTCAGACCACTTTTTTGCCAATGCTTGTACTTTACTACTATTAGGTGGAGTTCCATTTTCTTTTTGTAAATGTATTTTTTCTAAAACCATTCTAAATTCTAGTTCTGCTTCTTTTAAAGTTTCTTCATCAGATTGATCATAATAATTTTTCATCCTGTCTAATTGCTCTTTTGTAAAGTATTTTTCTTGATGCATTTTCATTGCCCCTAATAGCTTTGTTAATTCCTCTACGGACATTATTTTTTTACTATGAATTGTTTTTAAAGCACTTTCTAATTCACATAATAGATTTTGTTGCACTTGTATATCTTTTTTTATACGTGTTATTTGGGTCTCAATAATGTTTGTAGCAAAACCTCTTTCCTTGTTCGTAATGACAGACTTAATATCATCTAAGGATAGCCCAATTTGTTTTAAAGCTAAAATCTGATGTAGCTTGGACAAATCCGATTTTGTGTAAAGCCGATGCCCTGAATCTGTATATCGAGAAGGAGTAAACAAATCAATCTGATCATAATATCTTAAAGTTCTTATCGTTAAGCCTGTTAATGATGCGATCTCTCCTACTTTCCAAAATTCTTTCATACAAAATGCACCTCTATAAAATGTCTGAACATCTACTTCAAGAGTCCTTGTATTTCATTATCATTGAATCGATATGTCCTTCCACAAATTTTACAAACTGTATCAATAGACTCTTGATTATTAATGGCTTGTTTTAATTCACTCTCACTTAAAGAATAAAGCATCCCGTGGAACATTTCTTTGGAGCATCCACAGAAAAATTGGATAGGACTATATCCAATCACATTTACATCCTTAAATAGCTCACTTAGCTTTTCTTCAATCTGATTCTTACTATATTTATTCAAACTAGTAAAAAATTCTCGATTTGTATTAACCGTATGTTCTACTTTATCAATAAGATCAGGCATAGCACCAGGAAGCAATTGAGCAAATATAGCACTACTGAATTGAAAAAAATTGTCATTTCCAAATATAATATTGGCTTCTATATATGTTTGAATTTGCTCACTCTGATTAAAATAATGTGAAATATCATCAGCAATATTTCGGTATGGCATATCGGTTATGCCAGTAAATTGATTCATAGCCGATCCTTTGATCACACGAATAGTTCCTTTATGACCAATAAGGCGATCAAGAGATATTTGATTAATATAATCAGCAGGGGCTTTCAGAAATTCACCATTGAGATATCCACGGACATTTCCTTCTGCATCTGCATCAGCAAAAACTTTAAATTTTGGGTCACTCATTGTCATTTGGAGACTTATTCTTTGATCCCCTTTTAAAGATCCTGTCATTATGCTCACTACTGAAATGGTTTTTCCTAATGTAAGTTTATGAATTTTGTTTGTTTCTTTGTTAAGGCTAAGAATTTCATTCAATAATTTTGTATTATCAACAAAAAACAAACGAACTTGATTGTCATAAATTAGTGTCTTAACAATTGTATTTTCCATTTATTTTTCCTTTCACTTATTCTTTGTTAAGTACACTATAAAACATAACCCTACGTAAGGTTCAAGTATCGTTTTTTCGCTTTCTCTCAGAAGAAGTAACGAATACACTTAGCAGAGTTTTATGGTCTAACCCAAAAGTTAAGATTTGTTTGATGACGCAACTTTTCCCTTTCGATAGCCATTTGGTGTAACACCAACTACCTTTTTAAAGGCCGTACTAAAATAATGCTGCGTTTCATAGCCGACCTGCTGAGAAATTTCGTTAATCGTTAAGTCTGTTGAATGTAGAAGCTGCATCGCTTTTTTCATTCTTAATTTCGTTAATGCATGCACAAACGAAACTCCGACTTGCTGTTTAAATAACCGACTTAAATAAGCAGATGACACATGTAGCTCGCGAGCTACAGTCTCAAGTGTTAATCTAGACTCATGAAAGTGGGTACTCATATACCGCTCGGCGCCTCTAACAATCTGTGAGACTTCATTTTGATCATATAGTGCTTCTTTACAACGCTTAATAAAAGATGGAAGATCACCTACATCACCGTGAAACGGCTCCAACCTATGAACAATGCGAATTTTTAGTTTCTCCTCCACCTGCTGTTCAATCGTAACAAACCTTTCTTCATCTAAATCATTCCATATACATACATAAATACAGCCTGTAATCGACTCACGAACAACAATGGCCTCTTCATTAGATACTCCATCCTTCACTTGTTCTTCAAGTGCAAATAAGATCGATTGTTTTTCTTGCTCAGTTAGTAGAGCTTGATTGACTTCCATCTCTGGCCAACGGAAGACTCCTCCCCATTTAGGCGCTGACTGAGGCAGCTGCAAAAATTGAAGCTGCTCCCTTATGTCATGATCTAATAATTCACCCCTTATCCACTGTAGACAAAATCTTTCTCGTAGTAGTGGGACATTGCGTTCGAGTTGTTTGGAATGCTGCTCTATTTCTTGTTCTCGATCCTCAAAATGACGTAGTTTTAGACAAATCTCGTCCAAAACGCGATATAGCTCCTTTGTATCCACCGGCTTAATAATATAATCAACTACACTTAATCGAAGAGCCTCTTGCGCATAAGAAAATTCATCGTGACCCGTAATAATAATGACTTTACAATTCGGAAGCTCCTCACTCAAATGCTTAATCAGTGTCAAACCATTCATGATGGGCATATTCAAATCTGCTAACAAAATGTCAACCTGATGTTCAACAGCAAATTCAAATGCTTCCTCTCCATCTTCTGCCTCCGCTACAACGTCTAAATTTAATTGATCCCAATCAACAGACTCTCGAATGCCTTCACGAATAATCATTTCATCATCGGCTATTAAAACCTTCCAACGCTTCATTATTTCTCCCCCTTCATTGCCGATTGTAGCGCTTGGTGATTTTCTAGAACTGGATGATAGATCGTCACAATCGTCCCTTTATCCAATTCACTCTCAATCTTAACCCCGTACTGATCACCAAACGTTAAACGTAACCGTGCATGAACATTGACGACACCATACCCTGTTGTTAAACGACTTTCCATTTCATCCTCAGTACTTCCTAAAAAGGAATTAAGACTCTCTCTTAGCTGTAGCAATGTTTCCTCTGTCATCCCCTTCCCATTATCACCAATTTGAATAATGAGCATTTCATGTTCGACCTTTGCTTCAATTGTTATCAGCCCTGGCCCTCGCCTTTCTTTAATCCCATGATAGATTGCATTTTCAACGATCGGCTGCAAAACGATTTTCAATATCGATAGATGCTTTAAATCCGGTGAGACTGTTAATGAATAATTTAGTTTATTTTTATACCGAACCGATTGGATTTGGAGATAGTTTTTAATATGTTCCATTTCATCCTCCAATCGTATAATCGTCCCTCCCTTGCTCAACCCAATGCGAAAAAGCTTCGAAAGTGATCCCACTAAATCAGCCACATCTGGTGCATCTTTCTTACGCGCCATCCATTGAATTGTATCTAGTGTATTATAGAGAAAGTGTGGCTTGATATTCGCTTGCAAGCTATGAAGCTCTGCTTCTCGCTTCTTTCTTTCTTGACGCTCTGTTAAGGATATTAATTTATGAATCTGTTCGATCATCGTATTAAAGCTTCTCCCTAGACGCCCAACTTCATCCATCCCCCCCGCCTTATAACGGCTCGTTAAATCTCCTGATTCAGCTTTTTGCATCGCACGCATTAATTGATTAATGGGGCGTGAAATCGTATGAGAAAGAAAATAGGATGCCGTAATCCCGACAAAGCATACAAAGAATACAAATGTAATGACATAAAAAAGAATTTGCTGTACTTCAGCAACAGATTGATCGCTTGAAAATACACCGACTGTGTTCCAATCAGTAAAAGTCGATTTTTGATAAATAAACTGATATTCTTCACCGTTAAGATTTCCTAAGGAAATTCCGTAATTTTGACTGAATGTTGTCGAGATATCTAAATTGTCTAAGTTGGACTGTGTTGGTGAATAGACCGTCTCTCCTTCTTGGTCAATCACCATTAAATAACCAGACTTCCCTAAACGAACATCACGAACCGCTTCCTCAATCACACGAAGCTTAAGGTCAATCAAAATAACTCCTTTCTCCCTGTTCGTTTCCGCATCCATGATAGCGCGAACGACTGTAACGATTTCATCTTCTCGATAATTAACATGCGAAGTAATTCTTCTCCCTTCTGGTTTACCAATTGTTTTCGCAATTCCATTATTCTCAACTGCTTGGCGATACCAGCTTTCATGAGTTAATTGAAAGGCAGATCTTGTATAGAGCTCATTGCTTAAATAATCGCCTTCGCTATTTACGACTAATATCCCTGCTATTTCTGGATGCAACGTCGTAAAATTCTGCAAAAATTTAGATATTTCATATTCCTCATCAGGTGTCATTTCCTTTTGGTTCAATTCTCCATCAAGAAATGATTGGATGTTCGGATCAAAGGAAATAAAATAGGTCATGTTTTGAACATTTTCAATATGTGATTCAACCGTACTATTCACTTTATCAATGAGTTGTAACGTATTATCATTAACCTGTTGATCGATAATTCGATCAACCGCCCAACTTATTAAAGCTCCTAACAACAATGACGGCAAAATACTAATAAGTAAAAAGTGAATAACGAGCTTATATCGGATCGGTAAATTATTCATTTCAGACAGTTTTTGCAACATGATTTTCACCTAATCTGCGTAGTAGTAGTCAACATTTTCATCTGTTACAATTGTGATCCCTGTATCGACATAGAGTGGTAATGGAGCGGTATCTCTCGTTTGCAAAATTTGTGGCTCTGTCAGGTCATGTTGCAGATGAAACAAGTACACTAGCGACCAGTAACCCATATTCCATGTTCCTTGTGCCAGCGTTGCTGAAATAATTCCTTCATCTACTAAATCCAACGTGCCCTTATCTGTATCAAAGCTAATAATTTGTACATCATCAACCCTCTTCTCTAAACGAATAGCATCTCCTACCCCGACCCCACCATTCGCCTCCGTTGCAAAAATCCCTGAGATATTTGGGTACTCTTCCATTAATTCATGTGTAACATTTCGCGAAAAGAGACTGTCGCCTTGTCCATCCTCAATCGAAATAACTTTCATATTTGGATATTCTTTCTCTAATGTATCTTGAAACCCTTTCGTTCGTTCTTGATGATTGAGTTGATTAGGGAGAGTAATGACAGCTACCTCTCCCTTTTCATTTAATAACTTAGACATCTCATGCGCAGCCGTTACACCTGCATTATAATTATTCGTGCCCAAAAAAGAGTCCGCCTTACTTTCTGCAGCACCCGAGTCAAATAGGACTACCGGTATACCTGCATCAACGGCCTTATCAATCGTTTCAGTTAAATCAAAAGGATCAATTGCCGAGATGGCTATACCTGCTGGATTTTTAGCGATGGCTTGTTCTAATACAGTAATTTGCTCTTGAATGTCATATTGCGCAGCACCTCGATACTCAACTGATACATTTAACGCTTGAGCCGCATCTTCAAACCCTTTTAAGCTACTCTTCCAGTAATCCATCCCTGACTGAAACGTAACCATAATATAGGTTTCATTAATATCCCCTTGTAATCCTTGAGTATCCCATGGATTAGGCGTGGCTTCTTTAAAGTGAAAATGATAAACATAAATCATAAAAACCCCGATAAGTGCAACATAGACAAATAATAGCTTCTTCACTAATCATGTAACCCCTTTCAAAATGTACCTGAATTCAACGACAATCAAGCTTTTAAGTCTCTTTCGTTCCAGTGTTATTTCTAGTTGTTACAGTTATATCCATTTACAAGTCTTCCCTTATTTTAATATAGAGACGTTACCATCCTTTATATCTATGTTTCATTTTACCATGTTTCGGTTACAGTACAGTATACTCGAAATGATTAAGAGGAGGAGAAGTGCGAATATGGATATTCAAAAAGAGATCGAAAAACTAGAAAAGATCTATTTAGAAAAATCCAACAAAATCTTAACTATGTACTTAAACACAGATCGCTCTGACCCTGACCAGCAAGGGGGAGAATGGAAAATCCACCTTAAAAATGGTCTACGGAATTTCGAAAGTTATTTGAATGAAGTAGATAACGAGGAGGAAAAAAGAAATTACTCCATTGTAAGAAAAAAAATAGAAAGATATATGAAGGAAAACGAACAAAGTCTAGCAAGAAGTGTTATTATATTTGCGACAGCAGACCAATCAGTATGGTTTGCAGAGAAGTTTCAAATGCCTGTTCAAACAGAGTTTGAGTGGAAGGAAGTAGCAAACACAAGTCAATTAAGAGAATTACATCAAACATTCCCAAAAACAGGCGTGATCCTCACACAAAAAGAACAAGTCAAGGTTCTTGATGCCGAACTCGGATCTTTAAAACAATCACATCATTTCCAGCTAGACTTAGATACAGAAGATTGGCGAGAGTACTTAGGCCCTCATGAATCTCGTGCAACCGTTGGAAGTGGAGGAAAAAGCACACAACAAGAAAAGTTCCGCGAACGGTTTGAAGCAAATCGTTATCGTTGGTATAAGAGTCTAGCATCCACACTAGATCGATTGGCTAAGCACGCAGGCTGGCAAAATATTTATGTAGTTGGTGATAAAGAGGAGACGAATGATCTTTTGAATCATATGAACAAAGCCATTACAGATGTGATTCATAAAAACATGCTGAATCACAAAGAGAAACAAGTACTTCATGAAGTTGTCCTATAATAAACGTGGTGTTCCAATTGCTTTTATTGTCTGAAAAAAACATTCAGACAACTGTATCACGGACGAAGTTTGAAGCCTTAAGTAACTTATAGACAAAAGCAGAGGCTGGGACAAAACCCTCCTCTGATAAATAGAAAAAGGTTAATTTGAGTACACTCAAATTAACCTTTCAGCCTGTCGACTTTGTCGACAGGCTGGTTTGTTTAGTAGTCAGGATTCGGCTCTTCGACTACGCTACCGGGATGGGGGGCACGCTTTCCGCAGGCGGGCGTTGAACTAACCGGCTGCGCCGGTGGATTTCAACCTGCCCTTCACCTCCTGCAGGAGTCGGCCCTCCCATCCCGTCCGCTATTTCTAGTGGAAAAAAGAGGGTGCTTCTCTTCAAATAAAGACAGGTGTTCAGTTTTTCTTTTATAATATAAGTGAAAAAAGGACAGGGGTGAATAAATAATGATGTCAAAAAAGTTGGGAGATAAGCGAATGCAAATGGAGATGGTCTGGATTGAGAAACTAGTCCGGGAAGACCATCTTGTTCGGAAACTAGATCATGCGATTGACTTTGACTTCATTTACGATCTAGTGAAAGATCTGTATTCTTCTGATAAAGGTCGTCCTAGTATTGATCCTGTCGTGTTAGTAAAAATGGTGTTTATTCAATACATATTTGGTATTCGTTCAATGCGTCAAACGATCAAAGAAATAGAAACAAACGTCGCCTATCGTTGGTTTTTAGGGTTTGGCTTCGATGATAAAATCCCCCACTTCTCTACGTTCGGGAAAAACTATGCCCGCCGATTCCGCGAAAGTGATGTGTTCGAACAGGTTTTCTACCGCATCCTTCGGAATGCAATGGAAAAAGGGTTTGTGAACCCAGATGTGGCGTTCATTGATTCCACGCATGTAAAAGCGAATGCCAATAAGCGAAAGTTTGGTAAGAAGGTAGTTCACTCAGAAACTCGAGCGTATCAAAAACAACTAGAAAAAGAAATCAATGTAGAACGAGTACAAAACGGAAAAAAGCCCCTACCTCCTCGGGCGAAGGACACTTCGAGAGAGGTGAAGGAGAGCACAACAGACCCTGAAAGTGGGTATTATGTGAAAAGTGAACGAGAGAAAATGTTTGCGTACAGCTTTCATACGGCCTGTGATTCGAATGGATTTGTTCTTGGAACCATTGTTACTCCTGCCAATGTTCATGATAGCCAAGTGTTTCACGAGTTATTTGATCAAGTAAAAGAGAAGGTCACCAAGCCACAAGTCGTAGCCGTCGATGCTGGCTACAAGACACCAAGTATTGCGAAGAAGCTTCAAGAAGAAGAAACAAGAGCGGTCATGCCTTACAAACGACCAATGACGCCTCCGGGCTACTTCCGAAAGCACGAGTTTGTGTATGATGAATACTACGATTGTTACATCTGTCCGCAAGACCAACTTCTTCATTACCGAACAACGAACAGAGAAGGATACCGTGAGTACAGCTCCAATCCGAGTGTGTGTCAGAATGGTCCCGTGCTTTCTCAATGTACCAAAAACAAAGACCATAAGAAGCTGGTCTTGCGCCACATTTGGCAGGATGCGTTGGACGAACCTGAAGGGGCTCGAAAAAAATTCAATGCAGGCGATGCTTGTTTTTGCTGCCATGAACCTAAAAAAACTGGCGACATGGCACTGGAGGAACACCCAACCGACAGTGCCAGCACCGAAAAACCATAAAAAAAATGCAAAAACGGCTTTGAGAGTCATTTCTCAAAGCCGTTTTGTCTAAGGTCTGAAAGGTTAATTTGAGTACACTCAAATTAACCTTTTTCACTATTTGAAGCTAGTTATGTCCCAGCCTCTTCTTGATTTAAAAATCACTCTTGTCTATTAATTTTCGACTAATGGACACCGACAAGAGTCCTACTATAAGCAGAATAAATCCAATCAACATGATTTGATAGACATTCGTAGCGGTATCGGGGAGGCCTTCTCCCTCTCCCTTTTGCTGATCGTCGCCCGGTGGTGGCTCTTCTCCCCCAGGTGGTGGCTCTTCTCCCCCAGGTGGTGGCTCTTCTCCCCCAGGTGGCGGCTCTTCTCCCCCAGGTGGCGGCTCCTCTCCCCCAGGTGGCGGCTCTTCTCCTTCAGGTGGTGGCTCCTCTCCTTCAGGCGGTGGCTCTTCTCCCCCAGGTGGTGGCTCTTCTCCCCCAGGTGGCGGCTCCTCTCCCCCAGGTGGCGGCTCCTCTCCTTCAGGTGGTGGCTCCTCTCCTTCAGGCGGTGGCTCTTCTCCTCCAGGTGGTGGCTCTTCTCCTCCAGGTGGTGGCTCCTCTCCTTCAGGTGGTGGTATTAACAATAGTGAATATACTTGATTCGTTTCACTGTCCTCTGCTAAAACAGTCATTATAATTTTACCATTCTCTGATGATGAATAGTCGAGCTCATAATTAGCAAATAAATGACTTGTCACGACTTCAACTTCAGGAAACTCATGATTGTCTGAAAACCATTCATACGTGTAATCAAATGTAAGTGGATCAAATCCTTGAAGCGATTCACCATTAACCACGATCGCTTCTAACGTAGCATCCGTTCCTAATTGAGAGATCGTTTTACTTTCTCCTAATACAACTAATTCCACAATTGCGATACAAGCATTTTCCATCGCTTGCATAACAACTCGCATTTTTGTTGTTGTTATTGGCTCAAAGGTTAATGATGCTTCTGTTGTTCGAACCGTTTCATCTAACTCCAGTTCACCTTGCTTAACTCTTTCCCAATCACTTCCTGTCCAATATTCCACGTGCAAGGACGAAGGAGGTCTCGTGCCATCTTCATCATCATAGAAAAAGAAGTCAATATGAGAAATCGTTTCCTCTTCCCCAAAGTCGATCTCTACCCAATCTTCCTCACGCCAAGAATTGGGATCCCAATTCGTCCATCTATCAGTCGAATAATCATCATCATGAATATACCGAATATTATCCCACTGACCTGTGAAAGAAGCCGATGCTTGTGGAAACTCAAGATTGACATCTCTAGGATTCAACGCAACATTTTCTAGTGCTGGTTCTCCTACTTGTACGTATCCTTTCACTTCTACCTCTGTCCCTGCTAACGCTCCAGAAATAGTGAATTTCCCTATTTCATGATATAGCTCTGAATTGATTTCATTCCATGAAACATTCACTTGACCTTTTGCACCATTCTCCAATAATACAGGAACCCTACTCGGTAAAGACGGCGCATGCCCGACAACAGCCTTTAAAAGAACTGGTTCAATATTTACGACATGACTTACGATGACAGTCGCAAGTACAGCAACATCTGTACCCTCTATCTTCCCTTCTACAGTAAATTCATTCTCCTCTGCGTAAAATGACGCATCCATTTCTTCCCATTCAACATGACGCATAACAGGCGCTCCATCACCATAAGTGATCGAAATTTCTGCAGGTAGCTCTGGCTTGACACCAGGAATCGTCACAATTTCAACAGCTTCCATCTCTGTTATGCCCGTTCTTTCTAACTGCCAAATTTGATGATTTCCTGCATTTGGATTCCACACTCCAACAGGTGCATCTTCATTCGTTGATTGTCCACCAACTTCTAAGATTGTTCTCGTTTCAGCATTCAATAAAGTGTATTCACCATTTCCAAATGTAGAAAGAAGCCACTTTTGGCGATCATCACCTTCATCTTTTTCATCCAATATCGCACCATCGTTCACAGTCAGTACCTTCCCTGACGATTGATGAACGATATAATAGTATTCGGTATGGCTGAATCCGTTCGTTGCCTTTTGAAGCAGCCAATGTTGGCTCTCTTCTTCGTTTTCCTTTGTTTTTTGCACAATGGATTCGTTATCTGTTCCGATATCCAATGCTTTCCCACTATTTTTATTGATGAAATGATACGGTTGTTCTTCCTTTAAAAAGGCGTTATCTATATTAACGCCCGATACACCTGATATCACAAAGGTCGTAATTGATTGTGGTTGCACATTCATTGTAAGTGAATCGTCATGAACGTTCCTTTCTTCTTTTTTAGCTAAATTGTCTGAAGGCGATGTCACATATACTTCTGCCTTTGCATTTTCAGTAATCGTTCCAAAAGCACTTAGATCAATTTCCACCTTCTCATTCTCTGCTGAATGGTTCGTATAGACGACGACAGCTTGATCCTGCTCACGATCAATTGCCGCAAGAGCATCACGATTGTTTGAATTGATAAATTGATATCCTGGACGGATAAACTTACTATATTGCCCCATTGCATAATACTTTTTATTAATATGATAGTCTAATTGTTCAAAATCATCTGGGTCAAAGTCAACATGAATTAACCCCCAATTCATATTCTCGTGCTCAGCGTTCATGTTCACTTCATCTTCAATCGCTTGCCATAATACCCATGCTTTTGGCTCTAGCTCCTGTATATCGGTCTGAATACGCTCAGATAAGGCTAAGGCTGGTCGAATATCTTCATGGTTTTGCGGAATGCCACTAGGACCTAAATCAACCTCTGACATCCACAATCGTGTGCTGACGCCCTTTGCGATATCTCTCACACTAGTCCGTTGCGCTGGCCAATATGTGTGTACATTTAATTGTCCAATATTCGCTCGTGTCGTTTCATCATAGTGCTCCCAATTATAGCGAAAACGGCTCGGATTCGTTTCATCCATTGCTGATACGACTGTATCAACTGCAGAATCACTTAATTGTTCATAAACAGCATTAATCATAGCCGCTTGTGTTTCTGGAGCCCAGTTGGCTCCTTCTTGCCGATTTCCTGCACCCCAATAACCGTTATTAGGCTCATTGATCGGTGATAGTGTCTTAAATTGAACCCCTTCGTTCTCTTCTAAATATTCGACAACACGAACTAAATATTTCGCGAAATTTTCAATTTGATCAGGCTTAATATTATCGTCCCATGAATGGAAGTTACCTGAGGTGTAGCCGCTTTGTGTCATAAAATAAGGGGGTGAATTAGAGAAAGCTTCAAACGTGTCAGCACCTCTTTCCATTGCCGCTTTCACCCACCACAGCTGGTTTTCATCAGCTTGCCAATCCCAATGCGTTGGATTTGAAGGATCCCACCAATTCTCTTGCTCCTCCCAGCTCTCATCTGCATCTTCCGGTGGCCCGAATTCAGCAGGTCGATTCCAATAACCAGGCACAGCTCCACCTAAACGCATATATGGCTCTGTTTCTGGTGAATCTCCACCACCAATATTGTACCTTCCGATGTTCAAATGAAGTCCTTCTTCTGCAAATAGTAAGTCGGCAAGCTCTTCCTTTGCCTCATCAGGCCAACCACCAATCACATTCGCAAACCAAACAAGAGCGGTCCCCCAGCCGTCAAATGGCTCATGCTGATAGCTAGGATCTAGTTGGATCGATTGGTCGACATTTGTTGCTGCAGTTGCCTGAAAGGAGTCAGCTGACCATGCCGGTATAAATGAACTAATGATAAACAATACACTAATGCCAAGTATCGATAACGGTTTCCTCATAACCTCTTCCTCCTTATATCGAGTTGAGAACATCAAACTAGTTTTAGCGAGTAGAAAACTTTTCCTCCTCTCCTTATTTTGAAACCGATTTCATTATTGATAATGATAGCATCTCCCTATCATTCACAGTTAGAATTATCTTTCGATTGATTCGTCTCATTTTTGTCTATACAGTTTATTTTTTTTATATATTTGTACTATTTTTTGTTTTTATCATTTTTTCTAGCTTCATAGAATTTTCACGATATTTACTTGGAGATTGTTTCGTCACCTTTTTAAATACTTTGCAAAAGTAACTGTGGTCAGTAAAGCCTACCGCACGACAAATGTCAGATATAAGTACTGAATCACTTACTAATAGTTTTTTGGCCTGTTCAATTCGGAGTTTATTCAAATATTCTATGAAGCTTTCTTCACTATGAGTCGTAAAGTATTTTGAGAAATAGGAAGGATTAAAATGAAAATGACTTGCGACATCATTTAAAGAAATCGGTTCAGTGTAATGCTCTTTCATATATGATTTTATTCGAGATATGCTCGTTTGATCGGAGTGCTCATGAGATTGAGAAAAACTGTCTTTTACTTTTTCTACAAAACGATTCCACACCAATAATACTCTTCTTATATTAGGAGAACCGTCTATATATTTGATATAAGACCACTTCATTTGATCAATATCAGATCTCTTATCTATGATGAATGAGGAAAGGGTCATGATCATCGTCTGGACAAATCGTTTAAATTCGTATTCCTTCTGGCTATATTCGGTGGATAGATATGTGATATGAGTTTGTAAATAGGAAAGTGCTTGATTATACTGTTGATTTCTTAATTGTTGTATAAATAAGTCTAAATCAAAATATCGATTTCTATATACTTGTGAAGGTAAATCTTTCATTGTAAGGAATGTTTGGTCAGGATAGAAAAATGTATACGTAAAGAGCTTACGAAGATCATTCATTCCTACAAAGCATAATTCTTGTAAGCTCTCATACGTATCTGACAAAACATAATAGGTACGTTGATGGCTATTAACCTTACTTAAGTGAGAAATAGAATGCTTAATACTAGATAAGCGTTTTATATTTACATTAATAAAGAAGATCGCTTTTTTCCCTTCTTCTACTAGAAACCAGGGTATTCTTTCTTGCTCACTCTGTAATACTTCTAAAATATGATCACATTGATAGTCGATGTAACTTTCATTATTGGTAGCGCTTTCATTTTTGAGTCCTAAAAGAAAATAGTGACTATCTTTAAAATATGATGCTAATGCCGTTTTGTTTCTTAAATCATTTTCAAATACGACCGTCTTAAATAAGTGATTTAAATAACATTTTCTCTCCTTTCGTATAATGTATTTCGCTTTTTCTAATGAGTCTAGTAGCTTATTCATATTAATTCTATTTTTTAATAAAACATCAACCACTCCATAATGACTTGCCTCATACACATAGTCAAACTCGCCAAATTCACTTAATAAAATAATTTGTATTTGAGGGAATAGCTTTTTGATTGATTTAATTAAGCTTTTCCCATTCATAATAGGCATGACCGTATCTGTGATCACGATATGAACGGTTTTCCTGCTAAGAAGCTCCAATGCTTCCTTCCCATTTGAAGCTTCACCCACGATTGAAAAGCCCTCCTGTTGCCAATTAATTATATGTTTGAGCCCTGCTCTTACTAGACACTCATCATCAACAATAACAACATTCCAACCGCCGCTTTCCACCTATATCCCTCCTTCTTCTTGAGCCTGAAAGTGGAATTCTTTCAGACTCAACGTGTAACGGATCAACTTGATTAAGCTCTTACCTTTCTAAATATGAAGGTCTACTCATCACTTCTTTTCTAATTCCTGAATTTGCTTTAAATGATGAGCATCGTGTCTAACAAAGATCGTAACAAAGCTTTCGATAGAGAACCGCCTTTTTCCTGCTCCAATCATAAAACGAATATGATCATCGACCCTTTCTAGTTCGCGAACAAGCTTCTCCCTTGTTTCAAGAAATAGATCGATGATCTGCCGAGCAGTGTAATCTTTGACAAGCTCAAGCCCTTTCTCATTATGCTCATCATGATCTGGAAATGCTAGTAACCGCTCACCATCAGCTATATTAGGCGCCATTTGCTTTAAAATATACTCATCCCAATAATACATATGAGCAACCACTTCTCTCGTCGACCATTTATCCTTAGCAATCGGTTGTAGTAAGAACTCCGTAGACTTCTCCTTCAATCCCTTAACCTCATCCATTGTTTGTTGAAATTGTATGAGCTGTTTATTCATCATAACCTCCTAAAAACTTGATTAAAATATACATTAACATAAAATGACAGGTGTATGTACAAATAAAATTTGTATCCTTCTACACATTTTTTCATAAAAGCTATTGACAAAGAATAGAAAAAGAAGCAAAATGAACGCGTGTACATTATATAAAGTAAGGTGGTGGTTCCGTTAGCAACACGAAAAGATGTCGCGCAACGAGCTGGCGTTTCTGAAGCTACAGTATCACGCGTTTTTAATAACGTTGCTCCATTACGCGAAGAAACAAAACAAAAAGTCCTCCAAGCAGCAAAAGAGCTAGACTATTATCCAAATGCCATTGCACAAAATTTTGCCAAAGGAAAAAGTGGAAACATCGGTGTCATTGTACCTTATTTACCAAAGGTTCGTATTCTATCAACGTATTATTTTTCTGAGATTCTGAGCGGAATTGGTATTAAGCTAGCTGAACAAAACTATGGCTTACTCCTTTTATTTCAATCACCTGACGAGCAGCTCGACTATACGCAGCTTTTTCACTCACAAAAGGTCGATGGCTGTATCATTCTCGGCTCAAAAGATACCAAATCTGAACGTGAATCATTATCAAAGCTTCACCAAGCAAGCGTTCCATATTGTCTCGTTAATCAAACATTTCAAAATGAACCCTTTTACTCCATTGATGCCGAACATTATGAAGGAAGCAAACAAGCCGTGACATTTCTCATAAAAAAAGGCTATCAGAACATTGCCTTTCTTAACGGACCTAGCACGTACTCAAACAGCCAAGAACGGAAGCGTGGTTATGAATCTGCCTTAATGGAAGCAGGAATTCATATAAATGACCGTTGGATATTCCAAGGTAACTATAGCCGGACTAGTGGAATGAATAGAGCTCAAGAAATAGCTCCCATTATGACAGAAATTGATGCCATATTTGCTTCGAATGATCGAATGGCAATTGGATTAATGCAAGGCTTAAGTGAATTGGGTTATGAAGTAGGACGTGACTATGCACTAATGGGCTATGATGATTCTGATCTCACTCGTATGGTTCACCCACCACTTAGCTCTGTGAAGGTTCCATTATTCGATATGGGAAAGCTAGCTGCCCATCATGTATTAACGAAGCTGACGAAGCGACATACGAATGACATTCATGAAAGATTACCAGTCACAATCAAAGAGCGTGCCTCAACTCATATTAAAAAATAAGTGAAAGGATTGAGAAGCATGAAATCAATTAATATCGGGATGGTAGGTTATAAATTTATGGGGAAGGCGCACAGTCATGCCTATCGTGACCTTCCGATGTTTTTTCCTAAGCACATTCGTCCAGAAATGAAAGTAATTTGTGGACGTAACCCGCAAGGTGTCTCTGAAGCTGCTACACAATTTGGTTGGCAAGAGTACACGACTGACTGGAACGATCTTATTAGTCGAGACGATATTGATGTCATAGATATTAATGCACCGAGCGATGCTCATAAAGAAATTGCAATCGCTGCAGCAAGGGCCGGAAAGCATGTCTTTTGCGAAAAACCATTAGCGCTTACACTCGAAGATGCACGTGAAATGCTTGCCGTTGTCAAAGAAACAGGTGTAAAGCATATGGTGAACTTCAACTATCGATTTACTCCTGCTGTTATGCTAGCTAAAAAGCTGATAGATGAAGGACGTTTAGGAAAGATTCATCACTTTCGCGCTTGGTTCCTCCAAGATTGGATCACAGACCCTAATTTCCCTCTTGTATGGCGATTACAAAAGGAGATCGCCGGCTCTGGAGCACATGGTGATTTAGGGGCACATTTAATCGATATGGCTCACTACTTAATCGGGGACATCTCAGAAGTCATTGGTATGAACGAAACGTTCATTAAGGAGCGCCCACTACCAACAGAAATGACTGGTTTATCTGCATCAGGAGACGAGAACTCACCAAAAGGCGAGGTTACTGTTGATGATGCCACATTATTTATGGCTCGGTTTGCAAACGGAGCTCTCGGTAGCTTTGAAGCAACTCGCTTTGCGACAGGGCATCGTAGTACAAATTCTTTCGAAATCAACGGAAGTAAAGGAAGCGTTATCTTTGACTTTGAACGCTTAAATGAACTTCAAGTGTACTTTGAGAATGATGAAGAAGATGTTCAAGGGTTCCGTCGTGTTCTCGCAACCGATGAGGCTCACGCTTATTCAGACGTTTGGTGGCCAGCAGGGCATACGATCGGCTATGAGCATACATTTATTCATGCTGTAACCGAATTGCTAGAAGCCTTTGCAGAGAATCGTCAGCCTGTTCCAAACTTTGAAGATGGCGTCAAATGTCAGCAAGTATTAGATGCTGTTGATTTATCGATTGAGAAACGCCAATGGGTTCAAGTTTCAGATTTATAAACTTTCATTTAGGAGTGATCATATGAACAAAAAAGCATTAATCGTCTGGGGTGGCTGGGATGGTCATGAACCAGAGCAAGTTGCTAATCTATTTAAAACCATTTTAGAAGAAGAGAATTTTGATGTTGAACTATCTGATACATTAGATTCTTACAACGATCCGGAGAAACTAGAATCGCTAGACTTAATTGTTCCTCATTGGACGATGGGAGAAATTGAAGGCAAATACGTAGCTAACATTTCTAAAGCTGTCCAAGCAGGTGTTGGCTTAGCAGGCTGTCACGGCGGAATGTGTGACTCCTTCCGTACGAATGTTGATTGGCAATTCATGACAGGAGGTAATTGGGTTGCTCACCCTGGGAATGATGGCGTTGATTACACAGTTCATATTAAAAGCACATCTAGTCCCATTTTAGAAGGACTTTCAGATTTTGAAGTATGTAGCGAACAATATTACTTGCATGTTGATCCGGCAGTAGAAGTGCTGGCAACGACTCGATTCCCTGTCATTGAAGGTCCCCATTCCTTAAATAAGTCAGTTGACATGCCTGTCGTTTGGACGAAGCGCTGGGGTGTCGGCCGTGTCTTCTATAATTCATTAGGTCACGTAGCTAATGTTATCGCTATGCCTGAAGTTTCTCTTATGATGAGAAGAGGATTCTTATGGGCTGCAGAAGGAAAAGCTTTATATAGTGGAAAACAAGAACAGATGAACACTGCCTATACAGGCATGGGTGATAGCCAACTATAATGAACCATTCGGAGGTAAAAATGAACACAATTAAAGTAGGCATTATCGGATGTGGCAATATTAGCTCGATTTATTTTAAAAATTGCCACACCTTGAATCATATTGAACTCGTTGCTTGTGCTGATATAAGCCTTGAAAGAGCTCAAGCGCAGGCAAATAAATTTGGAATCGAAAAGGCTTACACCGTGGATGAAATCTTAGATGATCCTTCGGTAGAGCTTATTATTAACTTAACGATCCCGAAAGCACATGCAGACGTCTGTCTCAAAGCTCTTAATGCTGGAAAACACGTCTATACTGAAAAGCCTTTTACTGTAAGAACAGATGAGGCGAACGCCATTTTGCAAAAGGCCAAGGAAAAGGGCCTTCTCGTTGGCTCTGCTCCTGACACCTTTTTAGGTGCCGGAATCCAAACAGCGATTCAAGTGATTGAAAGAGGAGAAATTGGCACTCCCATTGGCGCATCAGCCTTTATGATTGGTCGTGGTCACGAGCACTGGCACCCTGATCCTGCCTTTTATTACGATGAAGGTGGCGGTCCTATGTTTGATATGGGACCCTATTATTTAACAGCTCTCACCGCCCTTCTCGGACCGATGAAAAAAATAGCCGGCTCTGCTCGTATTAGTTATCCAGTACGAACGATCTTAAGTGAACCAAAAGCAGGAGAAAAGGTCACTGTCATGACGCCTACTCACCTTTCTGGGGTTATTGATTTTGCAAGTGGGGCGATGGCGACTTTAACAACAAGCTTCGACGCATTCGGAGGCTCGACCTTACCTCCTATCGAAATTTACGGAAGTGAAGGAACGATGCTCGTACCTGATCCTAATACATTCAGTGGTGTCGTTAAAGTGAGAAAACGTGATGAACAGGATTTTAAAGAAATTGCACACACTCATCAGTTAGTGGAAAACAGTAGGGGGATTGGGGTCGCTGATATGGCCAATGCCATTTTAACTGGTCAGCCTCACCGAGCGAGTGGTGAATTAGCGTATCATGTATTAGAAGCGATGCATGGGTTTCATATCTCATCAGAAAACGAAACTCATTACAAAATGAAAAGCACTTGTAAGAAACCAAAACCGTTTCCACAAGACCTTACTTTTTTCTAAGAAAAGCTTCGCAGCTGTCTTTTCTTCCACTTAAACTACCTTGATTAAATGCTTACCCTTTCAGAAAAAGGAGTGTCTCAAAAGGTTACTTTCATACCTTTTTGAGACACTCCTCTTAAAGAGGTCACTGAAAAAAGATAAAAAACCAAACTTCCACAGTTCCTTTCTCTTAAATTACATCTCCATTCTCTAACCAACGTACCTCATCATTTGTTAATTTAATTTTTGAGCCTTCTAAGCACGAATTCAATTCCGTTTCATTTTGTGCCCCAATCAAGGCAGCTGTTGGAAATGGTTGATTTAATACATAGGCAAGTGCTATTTGAATAGCCGTCACACCTTTTTCCGCAGCTAATTCTTCTGCACGTCGTAAACGTTCCCAATTAGCATCACTATAAAAGACACGAACAAGATCCTCATTGCTACGATCCTCAGGTGAAAAGCGTCCTGTAAAAAAACCTCTTGCTTGTGAAGACCATGAAAGAATCGGAATTTGATTACGTTCATGCCATTTGCAATCCTCTGCTTCTGCTGAAACACATCCTGACCAAAATGGCTCATTTGGCTTTGCCAAGCTTAAGTTCGGACTACTAAACGTAAATCCAATCAATCCGTTTGATTGGGCATACTCATTCGCTTCTTGAATACGTTGGACCGTCCAGTTTGAGCCACCGATCGCTTTGATTCTTCCAGCCTCAATATGCTCATTTAATACATCAACAATTTCACTAACGGGAACACTCAAATCATCGCGATGCAGAGCATACAAATCAACGTAGTCCGTTCCAAGACGATCTAAGCTTTCAAACAAGTCTTTTGTAATCGCTTCTGGATTAACTCTAGGACCACTCTCATCATGGTGTGCTCCCTTCGTTAAAATGATCACATCCTCGCGATTCCCTCGCTCCTTCATCCACTGGCCAATGGCCACCTCACTTTCTCCACCGCAATAAACATGAGCCGTATCAATCGTATTCCCACCAATTGAAAAATATCGATCTAACACTTCACAAACTTTGTCATAATTGCTTGGCCGAAAATAATCAGACCCTTGAACCAATACAGATAATCGTTTCTCTATCCCTTCAATCTTGATTGTTTTCATATTAAAGCCCTCCTACTTGATTTCAACTCGCTGGCGTTGTTGGGCTGACGTTAAGCATGCATCAAGCACTTTCATATTTAAGACAGCATCTGTAACTGGATAAGGAAGAGGCTCAATACTACGAATCGTTCTCCCTAAAGCATCTGCTTGCAATGCATATTGATTCAGCTTCGGTACTTCGACTTCTGATTTACCATCATTCGTAATCACATAAAAATGATCTTCCTCCGATTGATGGCCAACAAACGCCGAAGGAACTTCGATTCGCCCTTCAGTCCCCACAATTTCAAGTGTATTTCGAAATGCTGCCCACATCCCACAATCAAACGTCATGGCGACACCGTGCTTAAATTCCAACAAACCTGAAACCATCATATCAACACCATCATGCTCATCAGAGTAAAAAGCATGAACCGTTGCTGCTTGTGGTTCCTGTCTTAGCAGCATACGAGCTGCACTAATTGGATAAACACCTACATCATATAAAGATCCTCCACCCCATGCTTTCTTATAGCGCACATTGCTCGAATCCTCGGCATTATTAAATGTAAATGTTCCATGTATTCCTCGGATTTCTCCAATTCTTCCTGATTCCATTACTTCGCGAATCATTGCATAACGAGGGTGGTATCGATACATAAACGCTTCGGCAAATACAACTCCTGCTTTTTCACACGCCGCTTCCATTTCTTTCACTTCTTCTGTATTTAATGCTGCAGGCTTTTCACATAAAACATGCTTACCTGCTTCAGCAGCGCGAATTGTCCATTCTTTGTGTAGATGATTCGGCAATGGAATATAGACCGCTTCTATCGTAGAATCATTAAGTAATTCCTCATAGCTGCCATATGCAATTGGTATAGATAATTCCTTTGCAGCTTCCTCAGCCTTTTCCTTATTTCGACTAGCAATCGCCACAACTTCTCCTGTTTCAGATTGCTGAATACCTGGAATAACAGACTTCTTCGCAATATTTGCACTTCCAATAACTCCCCAACGAACCTTTTCCATCGTCATCCTCCTTCAAATTAACACTATATTGCTAGTATAATAAATAAAGAATAAAATAAAAATATAAGCTTATTGACATCAAATGAAACAATATTGTCTCCTACTATTCTCTAAATCAACTTTCAACACGTTAAGTAGCTTAACAAGCTTCGGTATTTTTACATTCACTAAATCATAGCAACAAGGAGGGTATCTTATGCAAAGACAAGCACTCTTCCCGACATTGACAAAACACGAATATCTCATTTTACCTGAATCAATTGGACATTACTCAGGTGAACCCGATCATTATGTCAAAAGAGATGTAGGTACATTAAATAACTTTAGTATTCATTTTATTCTTTCAGGTACTGGTTACGTAGAAATTGATCAGGAACGCTTTTTAGTTAAAAGGGGAGATGCCTTTTTATATTTCCCCATGCAGCAGCAATGCTACTATAGTAGTGAAGATGACCCTTGGGATGTGAGATGGGTACATTTTTATGGAGATCATCTACAACCATTTCTATCCGAAAAAGGCTTTCAACGGTTTATCTTATGGAAAGCTCAACAAATCACCCATTTAGAAGCTGCTCATGAACAGCTTCTAAATAAAGCTGATCAATATTGCTTGCGACAGCTATCACCCATTTCAATAGCAACCTATGCCTTCCTCATCGAGTTCATCACAAACGTGCAGCCAAGACATGTAACTGAAAATACGGAGCTAGATGATCGTATTCACAGTCTTTTACCACAGATGCAAGACAAAGCCTGTGAGCCTTTTGAATTGGACTATTGGGCCAATAAAGCAAAAGTAAGTCATTATTATTTTTGCCGCTTATTTAAGCGAGCTACACAAATGACTCCGATGGCATTCATTACGTTATGTCGATTACAACGCAGTAAACAATTATTACTTAAGGATAAACAAGTGACCGTTAAAGAAATTGCCGAACAATCAGGCTATACAAGTATTAGTTATTTCAACAAACGCTTTCTCGAACACGAAGGAATGACTCCGACTGAGTATCGCCAGATGTATCATTAGCACTGCAAATCAATCGTACATTTGCTCACAGAATGACTTGTGATACAATATTGTCTAGTAACCGACAATCTGGAAAAATGATACACAGAGAATTTATAAGATAGGATGATACAAATGGACCATACGAATTCCAATTTCATACGAAACATCATAAAGAATGACTTAGAGACAAAGAAGAGAGACCATGTCGTCACTCGCTTCCCTCCAGAGCCAAATGGCTATTTACATATTGGGCATGCAAAGTCAATCGTCATCAATTTCGGTCTAGCGGATGATTTTAACGGTAAGACGAATCTCCGCTTTGATGACACCAATCCATTGAAAGAGGACACAGAATATGTCAATGCGATCAAGGAAGATGTTGAATGGCTTGGCTATGATTGGGATGGTCTCTTTTTTGCATCTGATTACTTTCAAGAAATGTATGATCGAGCTGTCTTACTTATTAATAAAGGAAAAGCATATGTTGATGACTTATCTCAAGAAGAGATTCGCCAATATCGTGGGACATTAACAGAAACAGGAAAAGATAGTCCGTATCGAAATCGTGCCATTGCGGAAAACCTTGACCTCTTCGAGCGCATGCGTAACGGTGAATTTGCCAATGGTGAAAAAGTATTACGTGCCAAAATTGACATGAGTTCACCAAACATCAACATGCGTGACCCTGTTATTTATCGTATTGCTCATGCGACACATCATAACACTGGTGATACATGGTGTATTTATCCGATGTATGCCTTCGCTCACCCTCTTGAGGATGCCATCGAAGGTGTTACTCATTCGTTATGTACAACGGAATTTGAGGATCAACGTCCTCTTTACAATTGGGTCGTCGCTGAGTGTGAAATGGAACATGTACCCGAGCAAACTGAATTTGGTCGTTTGAACATTACAAATACTGTGATGAGTAAACGTAAATTGAAGCAGCTTGTAGATGAAAAGATCGTTGACGGCTGGGATGATCCTCGTATGCCTACGATATCAGGCTTAAGACGTCGTGGTTATACACCTGAAGCGATTCGTGAATTCGTTAAGGAAACAGGCGTATCCAAAGGAGCAGGTGAAGTCGATTCGCAAATGCTAGACTACTTTGTTCGTGAAGATTTAAAGATGAAAGCACCACGAACAATGGGAATCATTCGCCCATTAAAAGTCGTTATTACGAATTACCCTGAAGGGCAAACCGAATGGCTTGATGCAGAAATCAACCCAGAAAATCCGGATATGGGTAAGCGACAAATTCCTTTTTCACGCGAGATTTATATTGAGCAGGAAGACTTTATGGAAAATCCACCGAAGAAGTATTTTCGCTTGTACCCAGGCAACGAGGTTAGGCTGAAGCATGCTTATTTCATTAAATGTGAAGAAGTGATTAAGGACCCAGAAGGAAATGTAATCGAAATTCACTGTACGTATGACCCTGAAACCAAAAGCGGAACGGGCTTCACAGGTAGAAAGGTGAAGGGCACGATTCATTGGGTAGAAGCATCCCAAGCCATTCCAGCCGAATTCCGCTTATATGAGCCACTTCTATTAAAGGAAGACTCAAATGAGGAAGAGGGCGAGGAAAAGACCTTCCTTGATCAAATTAATCCTCATTCTATGCAAGTGCTTAACGGATATGTTGAACCAACAATGAAAGCCATTCAAGTACAAGAGAAGTTCCAATTTTTCAGACATGGCTACTTTAACGTTGATCCTAAAGATTCAACAAAAGAGAAACCTGTTTTCAACCTAATCGTCTCATTGAAAAGCTCGTTTAAATTATAATAAAGGCTCGCTTAGTATATACGACACCCACACCCTATAATGAAATGACCGCACCAAAGAACCCCCCATTGGAATCCAACGGGGGGTTTTTTAATCGCTATTTTTATATAGAACTCTTACAACATCATAACAAATTTCCAAGAAACAGTCTATTTTTTTTGCCAGATTTTTTATATAGTATGGTTGCCGGCAAAACTTAAAAAAAGGAGTGTTATTTCTTGAAAGTCATTTGTCCCCTCAATCTAATTGATTTACAGGACTATATTAAAAATGTCTTTGGCACCAGTCATTTGGTTTCTAATGTTACACAAATACATGGTGGTGCACAAAAGGTCGTCTACAGGATTCAATGCAGCAATGGATTTTCTTGTGTTCTATATGTGTGGGATCTTACTAAGAATTATTTCAAAGAAGAAAAAGAAATTGAAAATATAACTGAACAATCCTTCGGCAGTGATTTATTTGAGCTAAATAATATGTATTTAACGCAACGAGGAATACGAACCCCCTCTCTCTATAATCTCAATAAGGAAAGGAGTCGTTATTCGTTTGATTATGCTCTTGTTGAATACGTAAACGGACATACAGCAGAAGACTACTTCCATCATTCTGACTCAACGGTTCAAGATAAACTGTTTCAGAGGTTGGGGAATATGTTAACTAACATGCATGCTAACGAAAGTAGCACGTATGGTAAAGCTAATCATAGAGGTATCAATTCGAAACCTTGCCATCAATTGAAGACGGAGAATGCAAAAAGACAGCTATTCTATGCTTCCCAACATATGGACAGCATTCAGGCTAACCATAGCAAACTTCTCGATACTTTATATGAGCTTGAATCAAGAATTGAACCTAGAAGCCGTTATGGATTTATACATGGTGAACTAGGCCCTGACCACGTATTGGTTAATGACAAACTAGAACCATATTTGATCGATATCGAAGGTGCTGGCTTTTTTGACATTGAGCACGAACACAGTTTTTTAGATTTCCGTTTCAGGAATTTTTACCGTTTTCTAAAGAATGATACTCTCGATCCGAACAGGATGCTATTCTATCGATTCCATCACCACATTTCATTAACTTCTGGTGGTTTAAAGCTGCTTCATAGGGGATACCCGGATCAGAAATTTGCAAAAAGACTTGCTGCTCATCATTCTCAATGTGCACTAAATTTTATTGAAGGGTACGCATTATGATTTATTTTGCTTTGTATCTCACATGACGAATAAAAGGTTGATACAAATGGAATTTCTCTCATTTGTATCAACCTCAACGTTATTTGGCTTTTTAGGCATTATTTATTGATAGAGAACCTATTTTTTCAATTTCATCATTCTGATAAATGGCTATACCTTTCTCTTCAGCTTGTGCTACATCATACATTGCCAAAGCAATGGTTTTGGCTTCAATCCCTTTGACCTTTCGTAAAGGTCCGACAAAAAGAAAGGATAAAGCTCTAAACATCACTTCGGCTGTTTTTTCACCAAAGCGAAATTCTGCACGCTCTCCAAGCAGTAAGGAAGGGCGAAAGATCGCAATGGAGTCATAACCTAGCTTTTGCACCTCACCCTCAAGCTCTCCTTTTATTCTGGTGTAAAAGATTGAGGATTTCGCATTCGCACCCATTGCACTTACAAAAAGAAGTTTCTTCGCACCTGCTTTTCGAGATAGCTTTGCTACTCGTAAGGGATACGTCACATCAATTCGATACATGACGTCTTTTGATTGTGCCTTCTTAATCGTTGTTCCTAAGCAGCTAAACACATCGTCTACGTGAAAATCAATCACTGATTCATCAAGCTTATCAAAATCGGTCACGATTTCTGTCAGCTTCTGATCTGCTATTTTTAAAGGTCTACGTACGATCGCAACAACTTTATCATAATTTCCTTGCTTCAATAGCATCTTTAATAGCTCTCGCCCCACCAATCCAGTCGCCCCAACAATTAAAGCTGTTTTAGCCATGATCCTTCCCTCCCTCCAACCAAGCATGAAATGAGCATCCACCATTCGATCTGCTTGCACGGAATCATATATGGCGATCGACAGCGTTTGTGTGTATCGTAAATTATTACCCGTAGCCATTTAAGGCGCTCAACTTCCCTATTGCCCGCGCGAATCCTTTTAAGATACCTATTCACAAACAAACCTAAAGGTCAACGTTATAATTTAGGGCTAGCTCGTCACCAGGTAAGCCGCGAATCCCCCAATGATGCTTCGGTGTTTCAAAGATCGTTAATTCAATATCTTCTTTCCTCATCTTACATTTACTCGTAAGTCTCTCATACAACAACTGAATCAACTTCTTTTTCGTTGCGATCGAGCGTCCTTCAAACATACTAATTTCAATTACCATATAGTTCTCACTTCGATCATTTGAAAAGAAGAAATCTTCCTCATCCATTAAGAAAAATCGTTGAAATTTTTTCTCTTCTGGAAACTCTAAAGCATCAACCATACAAGAATGAATGATACTCGATACTAGCTTCTTCCGCGAATTTAATACATCTTTTAACCCAAATACTTTCACTTGTCCCATACTCATCTCACCTTTCTCATCTCAACTAAACTCTACTTTCACTATAATCTATTCTATATATTACTTCATCATCCCTTCTACATATTCAAATCAAACTACTTTCAATTTCTTTAAGTTTGTAGAAGAAACCCTTTCTCTCCATTAGCTCTGCATACGTCCCGACTTCAACAACCTTGCCTTCATCCATCACAACAATTTGATCCATTTGTTCAAGCCCTGAAAGCCGATGACTTATGAGAATGAGCGTATCCTCCTTAGCTTGCTGATGAAGCCAATGATAGAGCTTCTTCTCTGTTTCCATATCAACGGATGAAGTCGGTTCATCAAGGAGCCATAATCGCCCACCTTTAGCACCAGCCCTTGCCAAAGCTAATCGCTGCTTTTCCCCTCCTGATAAATTTTCTCCACCTTCCATCACTGCATCATCCAATTTGAAGTGTGATAACTGAACATCCTTTAACAGTTGCTCTAACTGTTCCTCCGTCCACTCTTCCTCAAATAAAAGAAGGTTGTCTCTTACCGTACCATAAAAGAACTGACTTCTTTGATAAACAACATTTGCCTGTGCCCAAATAGACTCTTGATCAATTTGCTCAATTGGCACACCGTTAACATGGATTTCACCTTCTGTCTCATACCATTTTAATAATATATGCATGAGCGTAGACTTTCCAGATCCACTTGGTCCAACAATCGCTGTTTTCGATTCTGATGGGAAGTCAATTGTAATATCCTCCAGTGTCTTTCGAAATTCATTGGCAAATCCGAATGATGCACGACGGAATGATAGCGATGGTGCGCATTCACTCATATTCAGTTGAGTAGTAACTCTCTCTTTTCTGTCACCTTCTGCTGTCACCGCCTCCAACCGTTTGGCAGCTTGTTCGCTTTCATCATAATGAATCGGGAAAATAGCCATAGGTACCGAATGCTCAAAGACAATAAAGCTAATCATCACAAGCATCGCTAATAAAACACCATCTAGCTGTCCAGTTGTAACGAAGTAAGCTCCAATAGCAAGGACAGACCATGAAATAAGATGTGCGGCTGCCACATTAAAAGCTTGATTAGAAGCGGATTGCACTCCTTCTTGTTTTTGCTTTAGAACATACACTTTTGACTGATCTCCCAATTGCTGTTCTTTGCCTTCTAGTTGCTGATGAATTTTCAATTCTCGAAATCCATAGAACCATTCTGCTACATCAGTAGAAAGTTGTGCCCTTTCTTGACGAATATCGCTACTGATCTTCTTCTGCCTTTTAGCAAACCAAGCTGGGATGACAAAACCTGTCAAGAACAATCCAATTAATATGCACGCAGCAATGACTATTGAAGAAAATGAAACAAAGAATATCGTACTAAAAAAGACTAACACCATAATAATTGGTGGATAGAGAACGCGTAAAAAAAAGTTTTGCAAGCTTTCCACATCACCAACAATTCGCGCTAACAAATCACCACTGCGGTACGTTCGAAATAAAGAAGCACCTATCTTTTCTATTTTTTCATAGAAATAAACACGCATATCACTAAGCATTGTAAAGGTTGCTCGATGAGAGTAATACCGTTCGGCATAACGACTTAAAGCCCGAGTGAAACTACCGATTTTCACGACCGCTACCATAGCTATTAATACATACATAGGAGGCTCTAAGGCAGCTTGGGAAATTAAGTAGCCATTTGCAGCAAATAAGCCGACAGCCGTCACACCGGCCAAAAAGCCAAAAACGACTGATAAAATAACGTCTTTCTTTTCCCGCATCATTAACCGCACAATAGGTAGAAGATCATTCATGCTCTATTCCACCTCCCGATTCTCTGAGAGCATTTGCGCGTAACGTTCAGATTGCTTTAATAATTGCTCATGCTTTCCCTCAGCTAACAGTGCTCCATTTTCTAGAAAAAGAATATAATTCGCTCTCTTAATCGTTTGCAAGCGATGAGCAACAGTTATGACAAGCGCTTGCTCAGCAAGCTGTTCAATCGAAGCATGAAGCACCTGCTCAGTCACTAAATCTAGACCAGAAGTCGGCTCATCAAATAAAACGATGGCTGGCCTTTTTAAAAAGGCACGACTTATCGCAATACGTTGCTTTTCACCGCCTGATAACCCTCTTCCACCTTCACCAATCATCGTTTGAAACTCGTCAGGAAAAGAGGTAATTAAATCAAGAATACCCGCCTTTTCAGCAGCGTCTCTTAATTCCTCTTCCGTTACATCTAATCCCATCGTTATATTTTCAGCAATCGTACCTGCAAATAAATAAGGATGCTGTGTGACATAACTAATTTGGTTAAACCATTCACTCTCTTTATACGACGTTAACGGAAGACCGTTGACATACAATCCACCTTCAGTAGGCTGTAACAAACCAGACATGATATGTAATAATGTCGTTTTACCAGCTCCACTTTTTCCAACTAACGCCACTTGTCCATGTCGAGGCAACCGAGTGTTTATGCCATTTAATTTAAAGCCCTCTGAACGATAATGAAAATGGACATTCTGTAACTGAAAGGAGGAAATCCTCTCATTGAATCGCTCATGTCCCCATTCCATTCGTTGCTCCTTTTTTTGAAGCTCTTCTTCGATTTTTTCTGCTGCACCACTACTACTTCTCCCAGCATGAAACGCACTTCCTAGCTCCTTCAATAAATTAAAAAATTCTGGAACGAGTAGTAAAATAAAAAAGGCTGTAAAAAAATCAATTTGCTGAAACACAATTAAACGTAACCCTAATTCTAGTGCAACGAGTCCAATACTAAGCATCGAAATAAATTCCAACATTAACGAAGAGGTGAAAGCCACCTTTAATATTTCCATTGTCGTATCACGAAAACGTAAGCTACTTTGACGAATGAGTTCTTTATATTTCTTTGATTTCCCGTATACCTTTAAGCTTTCAATTCCCTGCAATGTATCAAGAAAACGCCCCGAAAAAGCTTTCATGCTTTCTAACTTTTCTTCTGATTTCCGCTGCGTCATTCCGCCAATAATCGCCATAAAAACAGGGATAAATGGTGCTGTCACTAGAAGAATCAAGCCTGAATATACATGTTGACTAAAAATCACAATTAAGATCATCACTGGTGCAATCGTCGAAACCATTCGTTGGGGCACATATTGACGAAAGAAGCTATCTATTTCATCAACAGTATCAAGCATGACACTAACCTTTGCACCAGATTGTCCTTGATAAGACATTGATAATGATTCATTTCCATATGCCTGCAATAAACGTTTCCGAATATCCTCTTTAATCTTTGTCGCCATGCTGACACCTAATCGGTTGCTCCAATATGAAAGCAATGCTCTCATTAATAACACACCTAGTAGCACAAATAATAGAACAATGACGTGTTCAAACGCTACATTTCGTAGGAACACGTCATTTACAATCGTTACAATCAAATACGCTTGAGCGATAACGACTACTCCAAAAGCAATTGCTACAACATATAACAAGGAATATGGTTTCCTTTCAGCCGTTGCTAACCTTTGCAAAATTTTCATCAGCTAATCCTCATATTTCGTACTTTTATGTGCCATAACAAAGGAAAGCACAATCGCAAGCCCGGCGACAAGAAGAGGAGCATAAAACAATAGAAAGTTGTACATCTTATCGTTCCTCCTTATTTCCCTTTTTGGATATATGGTTTGTTCATAATGAATAATTTAAACACTAAATATAGCGATGGAATCAACAGCATGAACCCTAAAATAAAGACGACAATTAATGTATACGCCATCGTTTCATTTGTAAACCCATCATAAATCGTTACATCTGGATATAATAAATATGGATATCGTGAAACTCCGTATGCATAAAAGGCAATCGCAAATTGTAATACAACAAAGATAAACGACTTACCGTATAACTGCTTCCTTAATAACCATAGGCTGACGATGAAACAGACAAACGAAAGAGCAAACAACCACCATAAAGATAGTAACCCTTCATAATGGGAAGGATTATGCCACCTCATTTCAATAATAATGCCTAATGCCGTTACAATCGTCGGAAAGCTCCAAATCCACGTATACTTTCGAAAGAGGTTCAAAGCTTTCCTATCTTTTGCAACAGATGAATAATAAGCTAGAAAGCTAGCAGAAATAAACAAAACACTGACAAGACTTAGAACAATAATCGACCATGCAAACGGGCTTGTAAATAACCCAATATAATCGAGCTCAATCCGCCCTGATGACGTTGTATGAATAAAACCACCTTGGGACACAATTAACGCTGTCGTTAAAGACGCCGGAATAAGGACACCAGTTATACCATACATAAGTGTATATCCGACATGACCTTTCTTTGTCCCATACGTGCCAAATGCATAATAGCTACCACGTAGCGCCAATAAAATAATCGATATACTAATTGGAATTAAGAGAACTGTACCAAAATAGTAAGCTGTACTTGGAAAAAAACCGATCATCCCAACAAAGAAAAACACAAGAAAGACATTTGTAATCTCCCAAACAGGGGATAAGTAACGTTGAATGACCGTATTCACAATATGGTTCTTCTTCGTCACAATCGTAAATGCATTAAAGAAGCCTGCTCCAAAGTCAATGGAAGCAATAATGACATAGCCAAAAAGGAATAGCCACAAGACGGAAATCCCTATAATTTCAACGGTCATTTTGCAATACCTCCCTTGGCGTCAGTCTGCCTTTCTAATTCTTTTTCAACTGGGTTATTTTTAAACATTCTCGATAATACAACACCCGTACCCACAACTAAAATAAGGTAAAGCACGGCAAAAGCAATAAACATCACCCATACATATGGTGAATCAGTTGCCCCTTCGGCCGTTGTCATATATCCTCTCATAATCCACGGCTGTCGACCCATTTCAGCAAACCACCACCCTGCTTGAATGGCAAGCATCGCCAATGGACCTGAGGCAACAAGCAACCGTCGGAATAATTTCGTCTTAATAAACGACCAGTTGCGATAAAGGGCCACTATATAGAAAAGTGCCAACGCCGTTAACCCTATTCCAATCGTAATCATCATGTCAAAAAAGTAATGCACGATATACGGAGGATGATATTCCTCTGGAAACTGATCAAGGCCGACCACTTCACCTGTAAAGTTACTATGCACTAAAAAGCTTAGCGCATATGGAATACGAATCGCATATTTAACTTCATTCGTTTCCGTCAACACCCCATACAGCACGAGTGGAGCTTCTTCTTCTGTCTCAAAGTGCCATTCCGCAGCAGCAAGCTTCTCAGGTTGATACTCAGCTAAGAACTTCCCTGAAAAGTCACCAACAACGGCTGTCGCGATCGAAAAGATAAGAGCCACTTTCATCGTTAACGCAAGTCCTTTACGGTGATACTCGTGACGATTTCCCTTTAATAGATGATAAGCGGCAATTGAGGCTAGAACAAAGGCAGTAGTCATATATGCTGATGTGAGCACATGTCCAACCTTCGTTGGCATCGCTGGATTAAACATCGCCAAAAACGGCTGAATATTGGTCAATTGTCCATCAACTAACGCAAAGCCTTGTGGCGTATTCATAAAGGCATTAACAGACGTAATAAATAATGCCGACATCGCTCCGCCGATTAATACTGGAATTAAGAGCATAAAATGTTTAAATGGATTTTTAAAACGGTCCCACGTATATAAGTAAATTCCTAAGAAAATGGCTTCAAAGAAAAACGCAAAAGTCTCCATAAATAATGGTAACGCAATAAGCTGACCAGCAAATTCCATAAAGCTAGGCCATAAAAGCGCTAACTGGAGAGCAATCGCCGTTCCGGTCACAACCCCAACCGCAACTGTAATCACATACCCTCGTGCCCAGCGTTTTGCCATAAGCAAATAATGCTCATCATTCCTCTTTAAGCCGAGCCAGTGAGCAATAAGTATCAAAATTGGTACACCCACACCGAGAGTTGCATAGATGACATGTACTGACAATGTCATCATCGTTAAATATCGACTAAATTCAACTGAATCCATCTTCTCTCCTCCTTGTCCTCTCCCTTTCATAAGCAGAAGATACTACCTATTGTATAACGGAAATGTATGTGAAAAATATCACAAATCAAACAATTTTGTTACAAAGGAGTGATGAATTTATGACATAAGAAAACTGCGATAGCATCTTTTCTTATAAGTGTTGTGCCGAGCCGTTCATAGGGTGTAGCTCATCAATGCGTGATCACTACTTTTGCGAACCTACTTGCATAGGGACAACCAACAAAGTTAATCCTCATTCCTCTAAATAAGAGAAAAAACATTTCCTGAAAAGAAAATGTAGCCCTCATTCCGCTATTTTGGCTTTTATGGCTCCTTTTGGACTCATTTATCTTAAATAGAGGAATGAGGAACCGCATAGAGCACGTGACCTTTGCCCCCCGCTTCTTCACTGAGTGGTTCCGATAGCTCCTTCGGTTATTCTCACAATTCCTTCCATGAATTTTATAAATTTTGATTATGTAAGAAAAGCACGATAGCGTCTTTTCTTAATACAGAAAGACATGTTAACCATTTACCCGTTAACATGTCTTTCTAACCACACTATATCAATTAAGTTCCACATAAAGTCTGATATGGACGATCCGATGGTGCTGGTGGCTGACAATATTTCGTTAATTCCATAGAATAATCATATGGTTTCTCTAATACATGAAGAAGCTGTTTCATAACATCATAATCATCATCTTCTACAGCCGCTGCCAACGCTTCCTCTACACGATGATTACGTGGGATGACCACAGGGTTGGACTTTTGCATTCGTTCCTGAACGATTTCCTCAGAATGACCTTGTTTAGCTAACCGCTCCATCCATTGCTTATGCCATGCTTGGAAGGACTTCGTTTCGAATAATGCTTCTTCATCTAATTGACCCAATGTTAGCGCTCTAAATGTATTCGTATAATCAGCTTCATGGGTATCCATCATTTTCAAAAGACTGTTAATAAGCTCTTGATCGCCATCTTCTCCATCTACCAACCCTAGCTTCTTTCTCATTCCAGTTAACCATTCTTCTTGAAAGGATTCTGAGAATGTCGCAATCGCCCCTTCCGCTAGCTTAACTGCTTGCTCCTTGTCCTCATGTAACAAAGGGAGGATCGCTTCTGCCAACCTTGCCAAACCCCAGGCAGCCATATATGGTTGATTTCCATATGCATAACGCCCTTGTCGATCAATCGAACTATATACAGTCGTAGGGTCATACTTATCAATAAATGCGCATGGTCCATAATCAATCGTCTCACCGCTTATCGCCACGTTATCCGTATTCATCACACCATGCACAAATCCAACGAGCTGCCATTTTGCAACTAAACTTGCCTGTTTTTTTATAACTTCTTCTAATAAACGCAAATAACGTTGATGATTATCAGCAATATAAGCAAAATGCCGATCAATTGTATAGTCCGCTAAAGCTTGCAGATCATTCTTCTCACCAAACTGAGCAATATATTGAAAGGTTCCTACACGAATATGACTAGCTGCAACTCTTGTTAAAATGGCTCCATCTAACTCCGTTTCGCGATATACTAGTTCCCCCGTCTTCACAACAGCTAAGCTGCGACTTGTCGGAATACCTAATGCGTACATCGCTTCACTTATCATATATTCACGTAACATCGGACCTAGTGAAGCTCGACCATCACCTCCACGTGAATATGGTGTCCGCCCAGCTCCCTTCAGTTGAATATCTACTCGTTCTCCAGTTGGTGTCACTTGTTCACCTAAGAGAATCGCCCGACCATCTCCAAGCATTGTGAAATGCCCGAATTGGTGACCTGCATAGGCTTGTGCAATGGGGTCAGACCCCGGTGGAAATTGATTCCCTGCGAATATTTGTGCAGCTTCTTCCCCTTTTAATTCGCTAGCCTCTAACCTTAATTCTTCAGACAGACGTTCATTTACGATTACTAATTCAGGTGACGGGACGGGTGTTGGCTTTTGATGTGAATAAAATGAATTTGGTAACTTTGTATAGCTGTGATCTAGGTTCCAACCATGTTCGATAGTCATAACGACTCCTTTCAGCTTCATGAAATTGATCATTAAAGTATGATCTTTGCAATTGTAGAATGCCCTTTATTATACGCGAACATTTCATATAAAAATTATACGTCATCTTTCCAACTTCCCTATGATATAATGCTTACAAACGACTATTAGTTTTTAGGGGGGGATGCGATGCAAATACTCAAGTATGTTACTAATAGTATTCCATACAATGATCTATATTTAAATCAATATGGTTCTGAGCTTTGCTGCCCTGATCATTTTCAAGGTCCTAAAGCTAGAGAAGATTACTTAATCCACTATGTCTTTTCCGGGAAGGGTATATTCATTATTGATGGTAAAACGTATCACTTAGAACAAGGCAACGGATTTCTTATCTGCCCAAAAATGGTTTCATATTATAAAGCAGATAGTCATGACCCTTGGCATTATTACTGGGTGGGCTTCCATGGAGTACATGCAGAATCATTCCTCCGTCTTGCCAATTTAAGTGCAAGTCATCCAATCTTTAATTACGATAAAGACCAACTACTGATTCAGCATTTTATTGAACTAATTAGTGAAAATGATAGTAATATGGCTGCTGAGTTAAAACGAACTGGACAACTTTATTCAATATTATCTCTCCTAATTCAAGCAAATACGCATACTCAGAAAAAAAATCACTATAAAAAAACTAGTAATCAAGCAGACTATGTTAGAAAAGTGGTTGATTTTATTGAGCAGAACTATATGAACAAGATTACTGTATCTGAAATTGCAGATTTCATTGGACTTGATCGTAGTTATCTATGTTCTATTTTCAAAAAAAATATTCATTGTAGCATACAAGAATATTTAATCCAGCTTAGAATTAATAAGGCATGTACTTTGTTAAATAATAGTGACCTTTCGATTGGCAATATTGCTAAAGCTGTCGGTTATCAAGACCCATTTTTATTTTCAAGAACATTTAAAAAAATTAAAAAAGTTGCACCAAAAGAATATCGTTATAAATCTTTATTTTGATTTTTATGGCAACGCTTACATTTAGAATCGATGACAGAGGTGTCCTTGTGAATATTGTTAATAGTAAATTATATTATTTCCTAGAAAAAATGACAAATTTCTTTTTATTGAATCTAATTTGGTTATTGTTTTCACTCCCAATCATAACTTTATTTCCTGCAACTGCTGCAATGTATGCTGTAATAAGGGACTGGGTTCAAGGAAAAGACAGTGGTGTTATTCAACCATTTTTTCAATATTTCAAAGTGAACTTCAAGCACAGCTTCGCATATGGGATATTATGGGGGATTTGCTTATTTATCTTTTATATTGATCTTGCTATCATCGCTGAATTTGAATCGACCGCCAATTTACTAATGACGTCCTTATTGTTCGTAATTGGATTATTAGTTGCTTTTAATACAGCTTTTATCATTCCAGTTATGGTGCATTTTAAATTATCGTTTTGGGGACACATTAAACATGCCTTTTTATTTTCGATAATGTATTTTCCAACAACATTGCTTTGCTTGTTTATTATTGTTGGGATGGTGATTTTAGTGCTGTACTTACCAGCATTATTATTCGTTATCTTTAGTATTGGTAGTTATGTGGTATTTCGGCTATGTTACCGGACCTTTGAAAAAGTGGGGAAAGTATAAAAGCTAGAACAGCACACATTACTATTACTTCCGGTACTCTAAATGATCACAAAATAAAAAACACTACCAAAAAGTGGACACGGTTAACGCGTCCACTTCAAATCATGTAATACATCTGCTACCTTTATCCAACCACTCCTGTCCGCTCAACACTTTCCACAAAATGCCTTTGAACAAAAATATACAATATAATTAACGGCAGCATCGAAAGTAATACACCTGTATTAACAAGCATCGATAAATAAGATGGATCTACACTACCTGCTCCATCACCAGCTGTCAACCTGTGCGCAATATTAGAACCTACAGACTGCAATTTAGCTGACATAACATTTGCGTTATCAAGAAACATGGTTGTGAAGAAAATATCGTTCCATTGCCAAACAAACGCAAATAGCATGACAGTAATAATTGCCGGTACAGCATTCGGCAACATAATTTTGTAAAACGTCCTTATGACTCCTGCCCCATCAACAAGAGCTGCTTCTTCAATTTCTCTAGGAAATCCTTTAAAAAATTGACGGAAAATAAAAATAAACAAACCTGCTTTTAAGCCCATCCCCGTAACAGAAGAAATTAAAAACGGCCAATAACTCCCTAATAAATTGATTCCATTCCCATCGTTAAACAGCGCAATGACCCCTAAAATATCAAAGTTTCGATATTGAAGATACGTTGGTACCATAATCGTTTGCGGCGGTACAAGGATCGTTAAAATGACAAGGGCAAACAAAACATTTCTTCCTTTAAATTTAAATCGAGCAAACCCATACCCTGCTAATGCACAAGACATAGTTGTCAACAACATTGTTCCACTAGATAACACAAATGAATTTAACATCGTTTGAAAATAATTCATTGTTTCGATAACATATTGAAAATTCTCTAACGTAAAATTTTTCGGAATAAATACAACTGTAGGATCATATAAATCTGACTTATGCTTAAAAGCAATAGACACTTTTATAATTATTGGATATAAAATAACAAAGGATAAGCCAATAATAAGAATCGTTCTAAATAAAACCATCGCCATATTCTTTAGCTTTTCAAAGCTTACATTTATCCGCTCTTTGTTAATCAAAGTGTTAGGCTTTTTCTTTGTTAATTTACTTATTGGAATAGGCAAATTTACCCCTCCTTGTTAGCGCCATCATTGATAGAACACTTTCTTAGAAATAAAATACGTTACAATCGCTAACGTTACGGCAATAATTAGAAAGTAAATCCATGACATTGCAGCACTCAAACCAAAATTAAATTGTTGGAAAGCTGTCTGCTGAATTAACGTCGTCATATCATTACCTGTAAACGAATCGATGACTGAGTAAATCACATTTGTTAAAATAAGCGGACTAATCATCGGAAACGTTATTTTCCAAAATGCTTCATAAGATGTAGCTCCTTCAATATTTGATACCTCATATAGATGAGATGGAATAGCCTGCAAGCCAGCTAAAAAAATAATGATTTGCACACCAGAAGCACTAATAATGTCATAGATTCGATCAACCGCTCCTGTTAAGTAGCTAATAAGAACCTCATTCATCCCCGAACCTATTAGCATTCTCTCTAGCTGTGAGCTCCTCATGCCACCCGTATCTTCAAGCGAACTTGGGCCTCCTTGCTGCATCATACTCTGAAGAAAATCCCCACTTTCAATAGAAGCTATAACTCCAGAAGCCAATATAACTGGCAAGAAGAATATAGCTCTTGCTACCATTCTCCCTTTAAACTTCTGATTAAGTAAAGTGGCAACTAATAAACTAAAAATAACGATTAACGGAACATTCACGACCATATCTAATAATGCTTCAATCAAGGTTCGGTTGTAGTCAACATGATAAGTTAACGCTTGTTGATAGTTTGACATTCCTACCGAATCCAACGATATGCCCGAAGGTGTTAAACTCAATTCACTCAAGCTATATCGAAGTGACTGAAATAAAGGAACAGCAAATAAGGTGATAAAGCCTATGAGCCACGGGGCTATAAATAGCCAGCCCCAATTACCCTTTTTCTGCTCAAGGGTCATCTTACTTTTCTGAAACATTTGCTATCCCCCCTCGAATGACTGCATAGCTCCCCGCTTCAATAGCAACACCATTTACCGAGACCGAATCGTCATTATAATTTACAAGAATGTTTACATCATTACTATAAGTTGTTTGATAGACTCCCTCAGCCACTTTTTCATGTGTGGTGATTACTTCTGTACGAACTTCATTTAATACTTGATTCACTTCCTGATACATTTCAATAGCATCATCCAACCAAACTTGATAATTCATCGAGAAAAGATCATCAAACTCCGTTTCTTTGACAATTGATGAATCTTCATAGAACCATTTAAAATAGACATTTGACCCTGTTTCAAGCGCTTTCAACAATTGATCGTTAATATTTTGGTTAGCACTTAAATTGACGGGCACTCCCGTATAATCAATTGAACCGTGGATAACCATTTGATAGAAAGGGACACTTTCATCTGTAATATTAAATCCAGAACTATAAGTTGGTGCGTGTAAGATATGGTTCGCATGTTGAAGAGCAATTAGGTTGCCTCCTTCTACTAGCAAATTGGTAAATTGATTATCCAATTCACTAAATTGCTCCTGAATCATTCTTTTAGCTTGTTCACGATTAATAACGTTTTTATCACGAAAGTCTGAATTCAATTCGTCTCCCATATCCCTTAAAGACAAACCTTTTATATTTAATTTTGCAAAATCATTAGAGAAGCCTTCGACGTAATCAGGCAGCTTTACAGGAGAAAGGACATAATATGGTAATTTGTTACGATCTCTTCTAAAACTGGCTGGATTAAATGGATATTGAATAGCTGGCTGACGATTCACATATCTTGATGCTTCACGAGAAGGATTGAATGTAAACGAATTACGTTGAACATTTAAAAACGTGACATCTGGATAAAGATCAATTTGTTTGCTCTGCAAAAAGGAATGAAATTCTTCTAGTCCTTTTTTTCCACCTATTTGCGAATCAACCTTCACACTCTTTGGTGCCTTATGCTTCAAGCCACCGTTAAACCATCCTGAATATCTCAGCTTAATATTATGAACACCGGCATCATTGAGCTCATTCACGATTTCTTCTGCCTCTTCAAAAGTCGTTACACTTTCAACTGATTGGTAAGGCACACCAAGGAATGCTTTTCTTTTCACAATGGAACCCACGAGTTCTAAATAAAATGGGAGCTCCTCTGTTGGTTCTAAAGGAGATAAATGAGTACTTTCTAATAAATAATTGCGATAATACTCAGCCATCCCAGAGTAGCTTGCTTTTTCACTATCTAAAAACTTGTAACGTATTCTCATATTATCTTGATAGCCATCTTGTTGAAACATAGTGATTGTACTAGCTCTTTCACCACCAGTTAGCGTGATCTGTGCCCCCTCTCTCAAATTGAAGCGACTGTTCACCGTATTATAAGAATTCAATCTTCCAGCCACATCTGCTCCAATTGAAGAAATCGCATCTCCTTGCTCAATGATGGCGATAAATGCTTGTTCCTCTTGTTTCATACCAAACACTGGCAAACGAATCTTTTCACTAATCTCCATTTGTTCTCTGACAAATGTAGCCTTATCCTCTCCATATACTCTATCGAGGTAAGGTTGAAAATTTACCTTTTCATTATTTAAATGAATAAGCGCACCTGAGCCATCAGGAACAAATGTATAACCTTCTCTAAATTCATTTGCAGCTCCAAAAAATTCAAGTACTTTCACTTCACTAATAGGGAAGGATTCATTTTGTTCAAGTTCTTCACCTACGACCGTAACAATTAAATGATCTCCATCTAATTCGTATTGAATAGGAACAACAAAATTCGGTTTTCCATATCCTTCTTCTGCTAGTTCACTTCCACCTGCATTATCAATCGCTATATCTTCTTCTGTATAACCAATTTCTTCAAAAAGCTCAATTGTCCGATTTAAAACAATTTTTGAATCGAAGGAAACCTCCCGTCGTTCATAAATGTCCTCTTCCTGAATGTATTGAAAACGACTTTCTAAATCAGCTCTCGTATCTTCATCTTCAATTTTATTTAAAATTAATGTTTCAAATCGTTCTCTGCTAATTCGTTCAGGAATCATTTCAATTCCTTTTGAAGTGTCTCCCAATGTATAGATTACTTTGACGCCATTTTCAATCGTTTCGGATTCAAATTGTCCATCTCTAACACTTTCATTACTATGCATCCGACTCGTTTGGCCAGTAGGATGAAAATAAGTTAATGATAACTGCGAATGAAGAATCGTCTTGTTTTCACCAGATGCAACCGTATCTGTTTGACGATCAATTGGGTTAGAGAACCAAACCTGACCACTTTTTTTTACTTTAACTGCTATTTCTGCAGTTGTACGATGAAAATATAATTCTAATTCGCTGTTTTCTGACATCAATTGCATCTCATCTAAATGAGCTTCTATGTCTTCTTCTGTAACATCATCCCGTTCACTAAGCTCTACTTCCTCTACTTCCAATTCTGCCTCAACTATTGAATCATCCATTACAGGTACATCTATCTCAGCTTCTTCCTCTACGAACTCAGTTGATTCTTCATTTTCCACAGCAACTACAACTTTTTGCTCGAAAACAAGTGGAAGGATGATTGCAATGACAAGTAAAAAATAGAAACCTCGTTTACAGCTGCTAATCATGTCAGTCCTCCTCTCCACCTTTAGGTTCGATATGCCAGCTCTTTAAATATTGTCTCAACAAAAGAATAAATTTGTTGGAATAAACTAAAGGAAAGTAGACCTAAAAAAATTAGAATTCCCATAACCATGACCGTTAAAAAGATCGTTACAATCGTTTTTGTTGCCGTATATTGATGGACGGTCATAATTCCTACAAATAACAAATAGATAAACCAAATAGTCGCTACCCCATCCAGAAAGAAATAAAAAACAGCTTCCTCAAGGGTAATAACCTGACTCATCATTGTTGTAAATAGATAGATGAGGATCATCGGTACTAAAGCATATGCTGTAACAATAATAATTTCTTTAAATTTCCCCTCACCATCCATTAGCGTCGTTATCGACCAATTTGCCACACACCAAATAAAAAATGGCAATACAATGAACATAAGCTCATCAAGACTATTTAGTTCATTTGGGTTATTAAAGTTAACTATAAATCCTGCATATTGTCGTTTAATAATAATGGCAACAGTCAACATGAGAAGAATGGTTAGAGCAATGTTCAGTCGACCCTTCCCTTCATACTTCACGTCCCAATATCCCTTAAACGGGTGAATACAAAGGTAAATTGGATATCGAATCAGTTCATTTCGCAGCAACACGTTCTCCTCCTCTCCTAATCCTTCGATATGTTCGGAATACGACGTAAAATAAGGCAAGCGCAAATACTCCCGTCATTACCGTACCAAAATGCTCACGCATCACTTCTTGGCGGTATCGTTTAAAAGCTTTAGAATAGTACTGACGACTATTCCCATTTTCAAAATAAACCATCGCTTCTCTATTTTGTCCTTCCATTAACAACGCTTTTCCAATTCCGACATATGCAACTTCGTAATTGGTATTTAACTTTAAAACCTCATGCCAATAGTTCGCTGATTCTTGATCGTTCCCTTTGTGGTAATGCATAACAGCCTGGTTGACAAGACTGCCAAATTCCGTCGCTTCAAACCGAGTTATTCGATTGAAACCTTTATCAAGAACGAGAACATCCTCCCCTAATCGTGCGATCGCTACTGGATTACGAAACGTCCCTCGTTGCTCACCAAGTTGGCCAAAAACATAAAGTAAATTACCATCTTCATCATAGGTAAATACACGCCCTCTATTCAGATCTAGAGCGCTATATACCCCATAATCATTCACATCAATATCTATAAAGGTTGAACTCCCTGCGTAATGACCAACATGTGCGATCTCTAAATCTCCGATTGGATCGTGATACCCTTGTTTTCTAAGCACGTCCTCTCCTGTTGGGTTCAATCGTTGGATCGGAGTATTCGTATTCCGTTCTGAATTGGTTGTATAAATAAACCCTTCATCATCCAGCGCCAGATTATTAAACTCAATTGGGATAAATAGGGACATTTGAGCACGCTGTTCACGTGTAGCAAACACTCTCCATACATATTCGATTGGGTTAAAGGTGACTCGATTTGCGCCCGTGAAACCTGAAAAATGGCCATCGGAATCAAATTCGATTATTCCATCATAAATGCCACGTCCAATCACATAGATTCTCTTTGCTTGATCTACTGCAATTTTTACCGGATAGTACTCAAAGCCGGCACGAATCACATCTGATTCTGGTTTACCAATTTCTCTAATAAACTCTCCGTCTTTTGTAAGTTCAACAACCCGCTGATTATTCGTATCTGCCACATAAATAAATCCATCATCAGTGACAAAAATCCCTTGTGGATGATTAAATTGGTCTATTTCCGATCCATTTTTAAACTCCTCAATCGATCGAATGAACGTAAAGCCCTCATCAAACACAAGAATTCGATTATTGCCTGAGTCTAGTAAGTAAATGTCATGATCCTGCGTAACGAAAACATCCTCAGGTGAGCGTAAACGGCCATATTCTTCATCTATTCCATCTAAAATTTCCCCTGGTAAGTATGGAATTGCCGAAGGGTTTGTATTTTCCCAATATGAATAGTTATAGCCAGGATACGGTGCATTTGCAGCTGCTCCCAATGGTGCTAGCATTGTAGAAAAGAGTAAGAGGAGCAACAGTAGCGTTCCACATTTCACATTGAATCGTTTCAATTGACTCCCTCCTATTCCTTCATCCCTGAAGATGACATCGTCTGAATAATACTAGCCTGTGAAAATAGAAATACAATGATAGGAACGGACATCAGCATAAATGCCACAGCAGCTGCGGCTCCAGCACGGGCAATCCCACCTTGAATAATTTGTCCCATTGCATAGTTCATTGTTTTCAACTCTTCACTATAAATAAAATTTCCTCCATCTGTACCCCACAATTGTTGGAACAAAAGAATCATCAATGTCAGCCATGCCGGTTTCACTAACGGCATCACAATTTGCCAAAAAATTCTGTATTCACTTGCCCCATCAATCCTTGCCGCTTCCAACAAACTATCAGGAAGTTGTTCCATGAATTGTTTCATCAAATACAACCCAAGTGGAAATGCAAATGACGGAACGATAATCGCCCAATAGCTATCCACCCAGCCAAGCACTGACATCGTCATGTAGTTTGGAATTGCCGTAACGTGTGGAGAAAACATTAACGATAAAACAACAAGCGTGAACAAAATATTCATTCCTGGAAATTTATGCTTCGCTAATGGATAAGCAGCAGCTGCGGAAAAAATAATATGTCCTGCAGTTCCAACAATCGTAATAAAAAACGTGTTAAAAACATATCGCGAGAACGGAACCCATGAGTCTGCCATTAAATGGACAAGATCAACAAAATTATTAAAGGTTGGATTTCTCACAAAAAATCTTGGTGGAAATAAGAAAATTTCATCTAGCGGTTTAAATGCATTATTAATCGTATACACGAGTGGTAATGCCATAAAAGCACCAAAAAGCCCGATAAAAGCAAATAGTCCAAGCGTTCCCCACCATGATCGATTTAGCTTTTTCTTTTTTTTGTACTTCAATCTTAAGGTCAACGCCATTAACTATTCCCCCACCTTTCTCAGGAGCTTTTGTATAATTAGGTTTGTTGTCATCATAATGATAAATAATATCGTCGCGATAGCTGAGGCATAGCCCATTTCAAAACGAATAGTACCGTAGTCAATTAAGTGGGTAACAATTGTATGACCAGCATATTGAACGCTCGGAAAGCCTGCTAAAGCCATTGATACATCCGCAACTGCAAACGTCATTGTTATTTGAATAACCGCGCCAAACATTAATTGCGGTCGCATCGCTGGAAGCGTTAAAAACCATAGTTCTTGCCAGCGATTACGAATCCCATCAATCGCACCAGCCTCATACATCGTGCGATCAACATTTTGCAAACCAGCAATGAACGCAAGGAAACTAGTTCCAAGACTGAGCCATAATTGCACGAGCATGATAATTGCCAGAATATAAGTTGGATCCTGTAGCCACTGAATTGGTTCATAAATAATGCCTATTTTCATTAGAAAGCCGTTGGCGTAGCCATAGCTGTCTCCAGAAAAAATAATTAACCAAATAAAGAAGATGTTCCCGGAAATAGAAGGAGCGAAAAAGATTAGTGTAAGAAACGCTCTCAACTTTGAATTAAATTCATTAATTAACCAAGCAAAAATGAAACAAGCTACGTAACTAATTGGACCAGTAACAGCTGCAAACAACATCGTATTTTTTAAAGCTATTAAAAAGACATCATCCTCTAAAAATAGTCTTGCGTAATTTTGCCAACCGACCCAACGCGGAAATTCCAACATATTAAAATAGGTAAAGCTTACGACGATTGATATCAGTACAGGCAATATCGTAAAGAGAAAGAATAAAAGGAAATAAGGCGCCATTAAGATGTAAGAATGCTTATGAAGCTTTAAATTTCTTTTTAATCCTTGCAACCTTTTAGGTTTTTGATACGAGACTAGTTGCCCTGACTTCTCAACCGCTAGATTCTCTGAATGTTTTTCACCCTTTAAAATATGTAACCCCTCCTATTCCAGCGGCAGGTCAAACTCTGTACGCTTTATTCTAATTTCATCATTAATGTAAATAATATAATCACTTAAAGCTTCACGAGGGTTCGTTCCATTGTTTACTACTTCTCTGAAAGCGTTGTCTAAATGCCTTCCTGTAAAATAACCACCCGGAACTTCAGGCACCCCTTGCACCCATTGCCACTGTTCCTCTAATCTTTCGTAATCTTTAACTGGCCATGGTAACTCTTGTAAAGCTTCAATATTAGCTGTTGGGTAACGAGCTGCTGCCCCCATCAGACCTTCCATTTCTCTTCCGAAACGAACTTGAATTTCTTTACTAGTCCACCATTTTAAAAATTCCCAACTTGCATCTTTATTTTCGGCTTTTTCCATTATGATTGCAGCTGTTCCAGTACTCCCTACATCGCGGCGAATGGAGCCATCAAGTTGCTCTGTACCTGGAATTGGCGCAAACTCCCACAATCCTCGAATTTCTGGTGCAGATACTGAAAGATGATTATAAAATGTATAATCATCAATGCCAATTGGCATTTCCCCTGTACGGAATCGGTTTGGAAAGTCAAACTTTAGAGGCAGTTTATAATTTGTATAAAGGCTGCTCCAGCGATTAAATACACTCATGGCAATAGCAGAATCAAGAGCACTTACCTTCGCATCATTTTTATACAGTTCACCGTCTTCCTGATAGAGCATCATTGTAAACGTTTGATTTGGAATTAGGTTTTGTACATCACCAGGATTTTCTGGGTCTTGTAGTAATGGCAGAGCTAAATCCATATGATTTCTCTGTAAAACTGGGATCATTTCTAAAACGTCTTGCCATGTTTGCGGAACGTCAATACCCAGCTCTTCTAAAATATCTTTTCTATAAAAGAGCATGCTGAACATTTGTTGTTCAGGTAAGCCAAAGACACCATCATTAAATCGATAAGGCAAAACAGCACTATCTCGAAATCTAGGTTCTATCTCCTCAAAATCAGAAAATTGAGTTACATCAACCACAGCATTTCGCATTGCATAATTAACAGGAATTTCATTACCAACCTGCATAGCGACATCAGGTCCTTGATTGGCAAGTGTAGCTGGTAGTAAATTTTCCATTTGTACTAGCTGTAAATTGACATGGATTCCTGTTTCTGGAGTAAATGACTCATCAATCAAAGCTTTCAAAACCTGTGCTTGGTCACGACCAGTTCCAATCCAAACTGTAATCGCATCATCTCCATCACCCTCCGTCACATTCCCAATGCTGTTATAATCCTCAAAGAAAGAGTGAGCAAAAGCACCTATTTCGTGTTTAACTTTGCTATGAAAGGGTGCATCTGCTTCAGGCATTTCCTGTTCAGGGGATGCAATAATGAGATAATCAATTTCCAATGGTTGTTCACGAACGGTTAAAATCCATGTCCCTAGACCACCGACATTGATTTTGTATGAATCAAGTCTACGCTGAATCGTTTCTGGTCTTTGAACAAAGTCACTTAACTGATAGGCCATAGTATTTAAAATGGCCGTTTGATCACTTGTTTCTCCTGTTAAATCAGCCAATTCATCAGCAACTTCTGATAATATCTGACTTTGTCTAGCGAACACCTCTGTCATTTCTGGTATATTCTTTTCTAGTTCATAGTCGCGATATGGATCAGGAACTGTACCTGTAATCATGATAATTTTTCGGTAAATTTCATTTAACTCAAGAACACTCGCCTCCACAGTACGTAACAATGGCGCCATATTCCCAAGTGTGACTTCCATTTTGAGCTCATGAGTTCCCTCAGTTAAATAAAATAAAAAGGGTTCATCATCACCAAATACTTCCATTTTCCAATTGTTATCATAATAAAAAGACACTTGCTCCATCTCTCGAAACGGAATTTCGTCATTAATCATTATTGTTCTCGTCGAATAGATTCCGCGTAGCATATTTTGCCGATTTTTCACACCAATCTTATATAATCCATCTTCTGGAACAGTCATTTCCCAAGTGATCCATTGACCCGGCCAGCGCCAATTGTACCCTCCTATCGTGTTCATTCGTATTTTAGATACATCATATGGCTCTGTAGATGGACTACTACGATCATTGGTCGCATACAGTGTCGGATCTGATTTCAAGGTTGCATGCTCCCCTTGTACTTTAATCATGTGCCCACTTGTTTCTTTGTATCCCATCTCATCATAATATTGCTGAATTTCCTTATATTCAGGAATCTCCTCAATCTGATAAATCTTAATATAATCAATTAACATCGGCTCACGAGACGAAACAAACCGTAAAGTATTGATACCTTCATGAAAATAAAATAAGTACGGTTCCGTGTAATACCCTTCAGAGTCTTTTAAATTCACTTCTTGCCATATCGGCTGCTCTACTTGCCTGGGTCTTAAATCATTTCCACGGTTATCTTGTTCAATTTCATCTAATTCGTTAGTCCAAGTCCGTGGAAAGGTCAATGTGGCTGCACCTTGAAATGGTAGCTCTCCATTAATCAATAATTCTCGTTCAATAGAAGAGCTTTTACCTTCAATAGGAAAATAGCGGATACCAATGTTGTACAATCCCTCTTCCGGGACATCCACTTCCCATTCAACCATACCTATCTCATCTGTTTTCACAGCCTCACCTTGATCGATCTCAGTAACCTCAATATCCATATCTTCTATCTTTGTATAATCCTCTGCCTGAATAATGATCTCCTGATTAGGTCGAGAAAAACCTTGGTAGCGCTCAATATAGTTAGAATAGAGGTCATCACGTATAGTTATATCGCTTCTCTCTAACTCACTCACTGACTCCTCTCCATTTAGATCCTCCTCTGCATAAACGTGAACAGAGCCAAACCATGGTAGAATATTAAAAACAATTAGAAGAAGCGCTAAACTTACATAGATCGATATTTTTAATGCATGTTGAAGCAACAAATCAAGCCCCCTCCTACTCATTTAATAATCTTACTAATTAACTAAACCCCCTGTATCAATCATTTATATCAAGGGGTTCATTGTTTTATTTAATCTCTCTATATGTGTTAAACTGAAGGTAGCTGGTCAGCTACCTATTTCATTATTGATCATACAAAAACACATAAAATGGAGTCATTACTTAATGCTACAATTGAATTATTTCGTAAATTCATCTACTAATGACTGCGCTTCACCTTTCACTTTTGCAACTGCTTGGGAAGGCGATTCAACCCCCTCTGCAATATTCTCATTCATTTCATAAAATGCTTCTTCAAGTCCATAAGCGGGCCAATAATTCGGAATGACATTATTCTGCATATCAATTAGCGTGTTATATGTTTCCATATTAGGAGAAATAATTTCAAACCACTCATTTCGTTCATCCTCTAAAATCTCCCATACTTGTAGATCCTCCCAGATTTGATATACAATTTCAGGATCTTCAACCCCGATAGGTATCGTTAACCCTTCGTAGCTATTAACTGGCACTATATAGTCATCAGCTTGTGGTCCTTTCGGAAAGTAAACATAGCCCCAATCAAATGGAAGATCAGCACGTCCTTCCATTTCCCAACTATAACCTATGACCATTCCGGTAAGTCCTTCTGTAAAGTAACGCTTTGGATCTTCATAGTTATCACCTTCATTCGGCTTAATAACACGATGCTCATTATAAAGCGCTGCCATAAATTCAAGTGCTTCGGTCGCTTTCGGAGAATCAATTTTCACTTCTAAATTAGAAATATCTAAGATATCTTCATCGTTTGACGAGATTAAAAATAAAGGAAGTGCGTTATGGTCAGCACTCATTCCAAATTGTTCTCCTGATGTTAATTCTTTTGCAGCTTCAAGCATTGCGTCCCATGTCCATTCCCCTTTTTCTTGTAGTTCATAAGGGTCAGGCAAACCTGCTTGTTCAAACATCGTTTTGTTATAGAACAAACCACCACTATGATTCACCGTACTTCCAATCATATAAAATTGATCATCCATCGTTCCTAGTTCTTGAGATATTTTAGGAACAGCAATTTCATTTAAATCAGCAAATTCATTTACTGGGATTAAATACTCTTCCTTAACTAATGCAGCAGTCTGAGCAGTTGAAAGACTAACTAAATCTGCAAACGGATCATTCGCCAAAATCGAGTTTGTTAACGTACTTACTTTCTCATCGTATGTTACTTCAACATATTCAATAGTAATATTGTACTTCTCTTCAACTTCAGCATGTCGATCAACGATCATATCTCTTAGTTCAGTTCCCCCAGGTGGTGTCATATCCCAGTGATTAGCAATGCGAATCACACGACCATCAAGATCTACGGCTTGATTTTGTTCCACCTCTTCACCTTCGTTACCTTCTTCATCACCATTTCCTTCTTCATCACTATTTATTTCTTCATCACTATTTATTTCTGCTTCATCAGTTGTTCCAGTTCCATCGCTACTGCATGCGATTAATCCAACGAACATCATTAGAACGATACATAAAAGCATTGATAATTTAAGCGCTTTCATAAAAACAACCCCCTCGTATTGGTCTTTTTGATCATGCTTCCTTTCCACTTTCACCACTATCAGAATTGACTTTAGACATACACCACCTCCTTCGATAATTTTGAGTTTTCCCCCGTAAATGTTTACATTGACACCAATGAAAAACAAATGATACAGAGGTTTAATAAACTAATGGATAACTCGAAATAAATTATGAGCCAATACTAGATGTCTGACCTTCATTATGACAAAACGTAAAAAAATATTTGTTTAACACTAGTTCGCTAATCACTCAAAGATTACGTATGCGCTTACATTACTTAATAAATATATTATAATTAGTTTATTTTTAAGTATATAGATTTATGTGTCTTAAACATGGATTCATGATTGATTTTTTTATTGTGTAAGTTCTGATGCCTTGTGTATATCTTGAATGAACATGTAGTTCTCCTATACTAGGAGCTAGCATTTTTCCACCAATCAGCTTGCATTTCCTCCGCATCCCCTATACAATTTATTCTCTTTTAAGAAAGATGTTGTCTTAAAAGATCAATAAACACACCTTTTAAAACAACCCCTTTTAGCATCTTCATTCTAATATCCACATACATACATTTATATTTTAGTCCCCTCTAATACCCACTTTATTATTCAATGTTTTTAAAACAGTAACACGGCTCAAACGATCTACTCTGCATTATCAGTTCACTTAGAAAATGTAATTTTTATCTCTGTTGAGAGACTTACTATATTTATCGTTAACTTAATACAAGCTAATCACAACACTTATTAAAAAATTGGCTATCTTAGCTTTTTCTTTTAATAGTTTTACACTTATTTCTTTAAAAAAAGGGACTACTTTACTAATCGCCTTTTACCTAAGCCCATAAATGCATCTCAATAAAAACAAGTAATGTTTTAGCTAACCGATTTTTCCAACATACACTACTAACTATTCTCCTCTTGTTTACTAACGTTACATCACAAACAAAAAATCAAGTGATACTCACGTAAACCAAAATCTTAAAAAAGTCACTCTACTCAGACCCATTCTTATGTTAATATATACCTAACATGGAAAAAGGAGATGCAACTATGGCTAATCCTAATACACATAACACACGGAAATCGATTTTATTACTTGCACTAGACTTTATTCTAGTTGGTATATCTCTCATTTGCTTACTTTATCTTCTCACCATTTACGACACTGTTTCACATCCAGTTTTATTACTTATTACGTTTTCGATCATTATAATCTGCTCAACCATTCGGCTTATCTGTACATTACTCACTATGAATAAAAAGAGCTGACTGCAAACGATCAGCCAGCACATTCTTCCTTTTAATAACTTACCTGATGCTTACGAAACACACGATAAATGAACCCAATCAAGCAAACGGAAATAATCGTATATATGATCACTTGCAAGACGGGGTATAAAATCGGTTGCCCTAGCACGTTATAAGCATTGAATGATGAAAATAACCTCTCGATTCGTAACGTTTCCATATAACTAAAAGACGTTAGAAAGTGTGCCCATTGATATTCTGAACCGATCACATTCATTACGCGAGGTAAACCTAAAACCACGCCAGAAACAAAAAACGTAACGAGTGCATTTCTCGTAAAAACGGAGGCGCTAAGAACGACTAATGCGAAAGCAACACTTCCAAAAAATTGCACACTTAATGTAACAGCATAAAATTGCCAAACCTCCCATGCAAATGGAGAGTTAAAATAATTTGAATACGGAGACGCCGTTTTCAAGCTTTGAATCGGCGCATTCCACCCTTGTATCCCACCATACTTATTAAGCTGTAAAATAAAATTAAAGACATGCAACGATAGAAATATTGTAACGATATAAGTAACAGCTGCCATTAATTTCGCGGTCACCAAATGACGCTTTCCATTCTTCGTCGCTAAAATGAGCCCTGTTGTCCTTTGAGTAAATTCATCTGCAAAAACAGGAGATAAGCCAATCAAAATTAAAATGGCTAATAAAATAACAGAAAAAAACGGCTCGATGAAATGAAACATTCCTAACCACGCTTGAACAATATAAAAGCCATAGGAACTCTCAACTTCCTTTAGCATCCCAAGTTCCTTTTCAGCTACTCTATAGTCATAACGACTAGCACTTAACCTGTCCATTTGTTCCTTCAGTTCATTCTGACGAGCCGTATTCTCTTGTAACCCTAGTCCTGCTAGAGACACTAAGTAATAGACTTCTCCAGCTATTCTATCCTCTTCTGTATAAATACCTAGTTCCTGGGCATCTGAAGCCTCCATTTGTTCACGAACATACGACTCCTTCTCTTCAGATACCGGTCCACCTAGTTCTTCATATAACTCCTCGTATATGTCACTTGCCATGTTCCAATCAGCAGGCACTCTCTCTGCATAAACCATTAAAGCAAGCACAAGAGCAAACACGACGTAACTACTTTTACGTGTAAATATCTTATAGCATTCATGCTTATACATTCTCCTGAACCTCCTCATAGAAATGGTACAAATACACATCCTCTAATGTAGGGGGCACTGCCTTTGCATGATCAAACGGCTGTTCATCACTGACAATGCGAACTTCGACTTCGTGCTCTTTTCTCTGAATATTACCGACTTTATAATGAGTTTGTACCAAGTGCAATTCTTCTTGTTTCATGAGCACCTTCCACACCTTACCATCCATTTCAGCTAGTAGACCGTCTACATTGCTCGTTTGCTTCAAGCTTCCATTTTCCATGATGAATATTTCTTTTGCGATATATTCAATGTCAGAAACAATATGTGTAGATAATAATACAATTCTTTCCTGAGAAATATCTGATAATAAATTCCGAAATCGAATTCGTTCTTTCGGATCAAGTCCAGCCGTTGGTTCATCGACAACTACGATACGTGGATCATTTAATAATGCTTGTGCAATTCCAAGGCGTCGTTTCATCCCACCTGAAAATGTCCTCACCTTCTTTTTCCGACTCTCCTCTAGATGGACAATCTTCAATACTTCAGTTACCTTCTCTTTTGTCTGCTGCTTATCGAGCCCTTTTAAGCTAGCAAAATAATTAAGAAAACGTTCAGCCGTAAAATGAGGATACATGCCAAAGTCTTGTGGCAAATACCCTAATAAATCTCGATACTTTTCATCCAACAACGATATATCCTTCCCATCTAACAAGATTCTACCTGAAGTTGGTTTTAAAATATGTGCAGTCATTCTCATCAACGTTGTCTTCCCTGAACCATTTGGCCCTAACAACGCATAGACACCCTCTGTTAGTTCTGCCGAAAAGAGCTCCACCGCCCATGTATCCTTAAACTTCTTCGCAACGTTATCAAAAACTAGCTTCACCGATTCCCACCCTTTCATATGATGAATATTTCCTTACCGTGCGCTTAAGCTGAATGACACATAGAGTGGCTCCTACTAGTAAGAACACGACGTGTAGAACAAGATTCACATGAGTGATAACCTCTACCCATGAATGTTGTGAGAACAAAAGAAAGCTAAACATGGCCCATAACGCCATAAATAAAGGGACAAACACCAATCCACGAACATGTACGCTAATAAATAAAGCAAGAGCCACAAACCATGTAAAAGGTGTCATCCAAGTTAACGAAACCTCCCAAAGAGAATAATGAGGAAGATTCGGCATGACTAAAATCGTCACACCAACCATTAGGATGATGTTATAGACAGAAATGATGAAAAGTCTTGAAAGAACGACTTCATAAACAGAATGTTTACATGCCATCTCCATCTCAAGTAGTCCTTTATCTCGTGCACGAAACACTTCTAATAGCCCTAATGCAAAGGGAAGAGGAGCTAATAAAATAAGAATAAAGAGTGGGTTTGTCATCGTCACATTCGAGATATAGTAACCAATAAATAATAGAAAACAACTTATAGCCCAAAACCCTTTATGAATAAACGCTATCTCCCTTCCTGCCCGAGAAACCAACGCTCTCATCTTCTCGATTTTTGAACTAGCCTGCGTTTCTTTCTGAGGAACATATTGCCTTAATGAATCAACAGTTGACTCAATCATCTCATCATTGGGAAATTTCACAATATAACAATCTAATTCATCCTGTAATTTCTTAAACTTATCGAAATGTTCGTTTTTCTTCACTCTCGTCCCCTCCTTTTAACCATCTTCTGAGCTTGTCTACTCCTTGCTTGACCCTTGATTTTACCGTTGCTTCCTTACTATTGGTTACTTCAGAAATCTCCTTCACCTTCAAACCGTGATAGAACCGTAAAATAATGGCCTCTCTCTGGTAATCAGGTAACTGCGCAACGGCTGCCTTTACTTTTTCACTATCAGCCTTTTTGCTAACTAAATCCCATACTGACTCCTGATGACTTGGCACATGAGTACCCAACTCTTCTTCACCAGCTCTCTTCTTATAAGCGCTACTTCGAAAATAATCACGACACTGATTAACCGCAATTTTAAGCAGCCAATGCTTAAACTCTCCACTATTGTGATAGCTGGTAATTGATTTCATCAGCTTAATAAACACTTCTTGCGTCATATCATATGCGAGATGATAGTCGCCAACTTTTCGATAAACGTATGAAAAAATAAGCTTATAATGTCTTTTGACTAGTACTTCCATCGCAGCTTGACTACCATTTATAATTTCCTCTATTAATTCTTGATCAGTCGGCATTCTCTCACCACCTCTACTTATCATAACGAAATAAAAAGAAATAAGGATTTAACATATTCATAATCATTCAGCCTGTCAACTGTCTCGCAAAATCGAAACAGTCGACAGGCTTTTTGATTCGTTGCTACGATACGTCGCTTTGACTGGAATGGGGGCACGCTTTGAATAGAAGAAGTAACGTAAAAATGCCTTTGAGAATTTTTTTGTCTACGTTCTGAATAATGATGACATTCTAGCTATACAATAAGGAAAGCTGAGCAACAGTCTTTTCTTAATTACGTCGTAATCGTTACAAGTGCTTGAGTTAATCTGAAGGGATCCTTCTTTCAGACTAACATGTAACGTATGAAGCCGACGCCACCCCTGAACCGGCTTACACACCCAACTTGACTACTCCTCATACTTCTTCAAAAAAGAATGCCCTAAAAGGTCTTTACCCTTTAGAACATTCTATTACAAGCACACTTATCGTTTAATTTTTTCATAATGAAAATAATCAACATCTACATACCCACCGGTTCTCTTTGTCGGATAATTAAAGATTCCAATTCGATAGCCCATAAAATGATCTAACGTATATTTCATCCGTAAAGGCTCCCCGATTTGATTCCATTCTTGTCCGTTATATGAATAATAAAATGTCGCTAAATCTTGACTATCAATAAAGTTGAAATCAACTTTGAGATCGATTACTTCCTGTTCATATGGGATATTTTCGATTTCTCTTTCATTATGTCCGTCTTCGTTCATCGTCATCACAACACGATAGTCGTTACGACCCAAAGCCTTAACACCAACCGTACCGAAATGACTTTGAAGAGCAACCATCCCTGCATGGTCACCTGCCTCCATATGAGCTAGCTCAAGCTTAATTGAAGCCGAGCATTTTGGCCCTTCTGTCCGTTGTGTTAACGTATTTCGTGCCTGTAACACACTACTTACTAGCTGACACGTTTCTAGCCGCAAATAACCTGGACGCTTTTTCACAGACCATTTATCATGATCAGGATTATGATTCCACTGCCAATTCAATGCTAGTTCATTGTCTTCATAAAAGAATTCATCACTTATGACAAGAGGCTTTTTCATTGTCGTTGTTTGCAAATCGATTTCAAACTCTTCCGGTGCCTTTCCATCGATTCCAATCATCGGCCAATCATCTTCCCAGCTTACAGGCAGTATGTATGGAATTCTTCCAACCGCATCATGGTCTTGAAACAACATCGCAAACCACTCATTAGTCGGTGTATCGAAAATAGCACCTTGAGCAATCCCTTTATTAAAATATCCCATATCGTCATCCAAAATAACTTTACGTTCATATTCTCCAAGTAGCTCCTTAGAACGATATGCGATTTGCCGTCTTCTCTGATTTCCTCCTGTTGGCCATTCAATAAATAGTAAGTAGTAGTAACCGTTCAGTTTGTAAGCATGGCACCCTTCGCATCGAAGACCGATCCCTTCCTTTTCAGTTTCTAGCAGCAGCTCGTTCACTCCACCCTCTTTGACTGCTTTTACATCCTCTGTTAGCTCTGTCATTCGGATATCACCACAGCCATAGATCACATAGACGCGCTCCTCATCTAATAACAGAGCGGGATCATGGTAAATGCCTTCAATCGTTGAACGCTCCCACTCACCTTTTTCAATATCTTTAGTCTGATAAATGTAAAATTGATTCATATCATTACTAGAGAAGCAAACATAGAATGTTCCATTATGATGGCGTAAGCTAGCCGCCCACGACCCTTGTCCATAAATTCCTTTCTCATCTAACAGACAATGAGCATCATTGTCCTCTAACGTATCAAACACATAACCAACTATCTCCCAATCAGCCAAATTTTCTGACTTCATAATCGGACAGCCTGGTACTGTATGCATACTCGTACTCACCATATAATAAACAGAGTCAACCCGAATCACATCAACATCGGGAATATCAGCCCAGTATATGGGGTTCCTTATCATTGTTTTTGTCATACGATCTATCTCCCTTTTTCACCTGTATTGATAAACCTTTTATTTAACACTATAACAAAATAAACACAAAATAGAAATATAACTATTAATTATTTCATAATTATATTATCATTATACGTAAAAAATCCTATGACGAATTCAATTGAATTCGTCATAGGATTTTTTATATTTATGCTAGTTGGTTTAACAATTGAGTCAATGAGTAGACAATATCTTCTTTCTCATTGACTAGATTATTCAGTTCCTTACGATCCGCTTGTAGGTCGTATAATTCCATTCCCTGTTCACCATGTTCTATCAATTTATATTGATGAGTACGAACCATTTTAATTTGATTCCATTGAGCATATTGAAATGCTTTATGATTGCCTCTTGCTTGCCCTTTAATGATCGGATACAATGTTTTTCCATCTATATTATGTGAGGTACAATCAATACCAGCCATTTCCAAAATGGTCGGAAACAAGTCGATCAGTTCCACTAATTCGTCATTCTTCGTTCCAGCAATATGATTTTCAGTTGGATCTGAAATAATTAACGGAACACGTACAGCTCCTTCATACATCACATTTTTTCTAAACAATCCATGATCACCTAGCATTTCGCCATGATCAGAAGCAAATAGAACAATCGTCTCTCGTTCCTCATGGCGTTCATTTATACGATCAACCAATGCTCCTACCCATTCATCTAAATGTGTAATCATTGCTACATAATGCCTTTTCACTTCATTTAATGCCTCTTCTGTCAGATTCGCACTATGATCCTTTTGTCTTCTAATAATCCAAGACGGCTTACCTGTTTGTTTTTTAGGAATAGATAGAGGGAACAGAGTATCCTTATACATATCATAATAACGCTTTGGTGCATCCCACGGATCGTGAGGGCTTAAGAAGTTCACACTACAAAACCACGGATTCTCAGATGAAGCCTCTTCTATAAAGGAGCACGCCTGCCTCCCCACAAAAGAATCAATACGATCTTGTTCTTCTAGGATAGAACAGGACGAATACCACGGTGGCCGTCGTTCTCTGCCACGATAGTCTTCTATGTAGGTTTGCAGCAACCCTTTTTCTTCAAGGTAATATTGATATGGTCCTGTCAACAACTGTCCTTGACCATTTTTTATATGAGATTTCGCTGAGCTCATCTTCCCTTCCGTTTCAAATGGATGTGTATATCCAAAATGATAATTAATCGGTTTATTTCCTTTTTCTCCATATTGAAGGTCTGATTTATGTAACTCAAGCTTTCCAATTCCCGCAACTTGATAACCAGCCTGGCGTAATTCCTGCATATACGTTTTCTGATTTAAAGGAAAATGCTGATCATTACTTAACACATTGATCCGATGCGGATATCGACCACTCATCATTGATGCGCGACTAGGAACACACGCTGGGCTATTACAAACTGCCTGAGTAAATGTCACGCCCCGCTTCGCCAAGCGATTAATATGTGGGGTATGCACAACCGTTTGTGCATACCCAAGGTAATCAGCCCGCAATTGATCAAGTAAAATGAGTAAAATATTCGGCCGTCTCTCCTTACTACTCATTAAACACTCAAACTTTTCTTTAATGTTTTTTTAACTAAACGGGCTGCCTTTACCTTTTCCTTTAAACATGGTGAAATCTCGATATCATAAGCATTTCTCATAATCACATCTTTCAATTCTTGAATAGTAGAGACTTCTTCTCTCAAATCATTATAAACACTACCAAATTGAAGAGAGTGATGAGTGTCACTTCCCGCAACAACAGGAAGCTGTAATTCATTTGCAAAAATAACTAATTCCATTCTCATTTTCAGGCCTTGATGGTATAAATCTGTCGCATTTAAATCTAAAGCATCTAATTGCTTTAAACGCCCCTTATCAAGATGAGCTAGCCCTTTGGATTCTCTAAATGGATGTGCACCGATTTTCAAGACATGATAAGGACGAACGAATGCTAATAAGCTATCAAAAGGAATAAAGCTCTCTTTTGCACGATACGGAACTAAGAATTCATTTATCTCTTTCATGTCTTGACGTTTTCCGATGAGGAGAATATGACCGACCTCTTGAATATCAACCTCCATCCCAGGAAATACTCGCAAGCCCTCCACATCATAGTAGTCATTCATATAAGAATAATGGGCATCTAATGTATCATAGATAAATTCAAAGTTAATCGTATTAAAATGCTCTGTTAACGCAAAGCCACTTAAACCAATTTCTTTCGCTTGTAGAACATGCTCACGAAACCCATCTAACGTAAATTCTGCTTTTTTACTCAACTTTCCATGTGTATGCAAATCAATCTTCATTATATACCTCCATTTTCATTGACGCGCAGTGTTATATTCAAAATATAATTGATTCACTTCATCGATGATTTCTTGTCCACCATTCTCAAGCCATTGTTCAACAGCTAATTGAACAGCCTCCATCCCTCTTCTACCGACCACAACCTCTGTTAACATTTGCTCGAACTCCGCATTTAGCTGCGCACCGATTTCAACATTTTTGTCCGAGACTAATCCGGGGTTATCATCCTCCCAAATATACTTTTCATTCATTTCATATTGAGCAGCTAACTCTTGCTCAAACTCTTCACCTAACCACCAGTAAGCACGATGCAACGGATTCCATGCTCTTAATATATCCGTTCCAATTGATGCCGGCTCATGCTCTTCCCATGCATCTAATTGTTCAACCGTACCATCTTCATGAACCGTATAATGAATATCCTCTAAACCATGACGCGTAATTTCATAGCCTTCAGTTATGTTCCATTCATAGATCGCTAGAATTCGATGCGCCTTTTCCTGAGTAACATTAGCATTAATCACCTTTTTAAAATAACTAGGCCTTGTCGGTGTCGTTCTTTCCCCATCTGGACCAGCTGGAGGGGGAAGGAACGTCAACGCCGCATCCGGATCATGAGCTTTAATATCCTCTGCTTCTTTCCTATGAACACTATTTGGATTCACGTATTCAATACCAGCAATTCCTTCACTCAAGCGTTCATTAGCATCACGCCAATCGCTATGCAGCATGAAATCCTTATCTAACACATCCTCCTCATAAGCCTTCCTCATAAATGTAATATATTCTGTTAACTCATCCAATTGCGCTTGATATGGCACAAGCTCACCGTCAATTTCTTTCCATTCTCGCGCAAGCCCGAATGCTCCGCCTCTCCATGCTGTTCCTTCTTCTGCAAACAAGCCTAGAGCAGAAAAGCCGATTGTATCATTCCGACCAGTCCCATTTGGATCTTGATTAGCGAACGCATGAGCCACCTCATAAAATTCTTCCAATGTATCCGGTACGTCTAATCCAAGATTATCGAGCCAATCTTGACGGATCGCAAGTACATTTCTTGTTTGCAAGCGGTATTCAGGCACCCCAAAATAGTGCCCTGGTGGATTTAACACTTCCCATGCCCACGTCGGTATTCCAGCTTCAAGCTCCGGATGGTATTCAAGCAAAGGTTTCACATCATAATAAGCACCGCGTTCTGCCCAATCATTAAACATTCGTGGATCATTATAACCGAAGCGCCAAATATCTGGTAAATCACCACTTGCTGCAAGAGTACTTAAATACGTATCAAAATCATCACGATCATAATAGTGGATATCAAACGTGACATTAAATTTTTCTTCAATGTATTCAAATACTGCGTTACCTTCATATTGAATGGGTGAACCAGTTGTTAGCATCGAAATCGTTAAATGTTCATCAAAGTTATATGGTTCAAAGTCATCTACTACCTCTGCATCTAATAATTCTTTATTTTCCTCTGTTTGCATAGTCTCTTCACTATTAGTAGCACAACCTACGACAACTAAAACGAACAGCAATAACAATACAAACCATCCATATTTCTTCATTCTTATTCCATCCTCCTTTTTTAACTACCTTAGACAAACATCACCATAATCTTATGAATAACAAACGGTTCATCAACCAACTCCTTTCTGTTCATTTTCTCCTCCTACTCCTTCACAGACCCTAATAAAAAACCTTTATTAAAATACTTCTGAAAGAAAGGAAACACGATAATAAGAGGCGTAATCGTAATCACAATCGCAGCCATCGGAACAGCTGGACTAAATAAAATGTCTGCTGTTTCACTTCCTAATAATTCTTCATCCTGTATGATCAACCGCCTAAGCATGACTTGTAACGGCATTAGACTTTGATCATGTAAATACAAAATTGCTTCAAAATAAGAGTTCCAATGCGCAACCATATAAAAAATCGTAAAGGTTGCAATCGCCGGCTTCGCTAATGGTAAGGCAACCGTCAGTAGTAAACGCCACTCCCCACAACCATCAATTCTTGCTGCATCCTCTAACTCACGTGGAATATTACCAAACAAGCCACGCATAACGATTAAATAAAACGGAGAAATCGCACTCGTTAACCAGATCGCCCAATACGAATCAAGCAGCCCTAAGCTATTTACAATTAAGTAAAGTGGAATCATCCCACCACTAAAAAGCATTGTAAATAAAACCATAAAATTGATCACTGTGCGTCCTGGTAGCCATTTTTTTGATAGGCCATATGCCATCAACGTAGTGAGTAAAACATTCAAAAACGTCCCTACCACTGTAATCACTACCGCGTTTTTAAAGGCATTTAGAAACTCCTTGTTATTCATTAAATAGATATAAGCATCAAACGTAAGCTCTCTCGGTATGATAAAAAAGCCTCTAGTTACAAATTCACTTCGTTCTGCGATTGAACTACCGTACACATAGAGCAACGGTAATAGAACTGTTAATGTAATGAGAGAGATCATCGTATAGACAATAAGATCGAATAGTTTATCCTCTGTTAGCTTAAGCTTCCTCATTAATAAACCCCTTCCTTCCCCATCTTCTTTGCAATCGTATTTGCGACCATGACCATACTAAGTGCTATCACTGATTTAAATAAACCAACTGCAGTCGTATAGCTAAATTGCCCACCAATAACACCTGCACGATACACATATGTATCAAATACATCTGAAACACTCATGTTCAAGGAATTTTGAAGTAAGTAAATATGAGTAAAGCTTAAATCCATAAACCCACCAAAGCGTAAGATCAACATAATCACAATTAAATACATAATTGAAGGAAGTGTAATATACCAAATCATTTGCAATCTAGTTGCCCCATCCACCCTAGCAGCTTCATACAACTGTGGATTAATAGAAGACATCGCCGCCAAATAAACGATCGCATCCCAACCCATCCCATTCCAAATATTATGAATGACCCATAACGGTCGAAAATAACCTGGATCTGTCATAAGTTCAATCCGATCAAATCCAAGATCAACAAGCAGGTTATTGATGCTTCCATTTTGTGTCGAGAACATCATAACGGTGATCCCAACGATAACAACCCATGATACAAAGTGCGGTGTGTATAAAATCGTTTGAATGGTTGTCCGAAAAAAACGTAACCGAATTTCATTTAATAGTAGAGCTAATAGAATAGGTGCAGGAAAATAAAAGATAATATCATAAATACTCAACACAAATGTATTCCATAATAAACTTAAGAAAACACGCTCTTCAAACAGTCGAATAAAATGTTCAATTCCTACCCACTCACTTTGGAAGAAGCCTTTAAACGGATCATATTCCATAAAGGCAACGGACAAGCCAACCATCGGTCCATATTTAAACAAGAGGAAGAACAGTACACCAGGTAACATCATGATATAAAGAGGAATCCCTCTTTTTATCAATCTGATTCGTTCGTTCTTCTTATTTATTCTTACATGTTTATTGCTATGTAATTCTGTGTTTGCTTGAGACATACAGACCTCCTCATTTATGTTGTATAGACGTCTTCGTGATTTGATCGTACTAGACTTTCATTAAGCTATTGTTTAAAACGTGTAAATTTTCTATGAAATTTTCTTAATACACTTTTTACAAATAGCATTAAACCCTTGCATTATACCGATTTCGATATAAAAAAATAATCTCTTTCTATAAATTAAAATCATTTAATAGTTCAAAGAATGGTATACTCAAAATAAAAAGAGGTCTAGAGGTGGATAAAATGTCAAAGAAAACATTAGACAAACCTAGTTATTTAGTGATTAAAGAACAGATAGAAGACATGATCACATCTGGCCAATTAGCAATTGGGGGAAAACTACCCTCAGAAATGCAAATGGCCAAATCCTTTCACGTTAGCAGAGAAACGTTTCGTTCCGCGATAAAGTTATTAGAACAAGAAGGAAAAGTAAATGTGAAGCATGGCGTTGGTACATTTGTTACAACACCTCTACCAAACATTGATAACAGTTTAGAAAAACTAACGAAGATCGGAGAATTAATCCAGTCAGCAGGATTAATCGAAGGAGAAAAAAAGGAGTATTCCGATGTCGTACCGGCTACAAGAGAATGGGCAGACTATTTATCTATTAATGAGGGAGAACCCATTGTCCAACATGAACGTATTCGTACTGCAAACGGCGAACCTGTCGTCTGCTCATTGAACCTTATGCCAAAATCCATTGTAGGAAATGTATTCGAACAAGAGGAGCTACATGGTTCCTTAACAGAGTTCCTAGAGAATAACTGTCACATTAGAACCGTACGTAGCGATACTGAGCTAACCGTCCCTCTTCATATTGACCGCTATTGTCAAAAGCTACTCATCCACCCTCATACGACGGTTATGCAAATGATACAGTTACATTACGATGAGCTAAACAGACCAGTAATGCTGAGCTACGACTACTTGCGCAATGACATTTTCAAATTCAGGATTAGAAGAACGCGTTAAGACCATTAGGAATGAAATACCCTCAACTATTAGAATCACTAACAGTTGAGGGTATTAATACTAATGCTTGATGCTTTTTTAATCTAAAAAGTAACCTTCAAATATATCAAGTAAATACTCAAGTGTGATCGGGTCACTATAGGTCGATGCTTTACTATTAATTTCAATGACTTGATCGTTTTGAACAGCCGGCACGTTCTGCCATGTATTCAGTTCAAACATTGAATCATCAGCATCCGGATTTTTACTTAAGACTATATAATCTCCAGCAAACTCAGGAACAGCTTCTAAAGAGAGTGTATAAACACCCGATTCCAGAGCCATTTCTTCTACTTGTTCAGGCATGTTCAGTTTCATTTCTTGATAAAGAATTTCTGTCCCACGTGCATAATCATCTCCAAATACATAAAGCTCATCATTTCCATTTTCAAAAACAGAAACAGTCGCATCCTCACCGATTAGCGCTCTAACCTCATCTCCAGTTGATTGAGCGCGATTTTGAAAATCCTCTATCCATGCTGCCGCTTCTTCTTCTTTATTCAAGAGCTTCCCAATGTCAAGCTGCTGCGATAAATAGTCTAATGCACCCCAAGTGTAAACAACAGTCGGTGCAATTTTACTTAGGCTATCAAGATTCTCTTGCCAAGATCCGGCAATAATTAAATCCGGATTTAGTTCCTGAATTTTCTCCAAGGTTGCATCTGATACGATTTCAACGCCTTTAAGTCGTTCTGTAAATAGAGGATTAGCTTCTGTCCATTCATCAATTCCGACGATGTTTCCATCTAATGCAAGAACATTCGGTCCGTTAGTAAGGGCAACTATTCTCTGCGGATTAGCAGGAACCTCAACTGGTCCTAGCTCTGACTCATACGTTATCATTTCAGCATCAGCCTCTGGATCACTTTCTTTCGAATTACTTACATCTGTTGACTCGTCACTTCCACAAGCACTTAGAACGAGTATGAAAATTAACAACAATGAAATTAATAGCTTTTTCATTTGTACTTCCCCTTTTTATAATTTTAATCGTTTGTCATCTATCGAATAGATATCGATGATCATCAATATCTATGATAAGAGCTTCATATAGTATATAACAATGAGAATCATTGTCAATTGAATCTTTGAAAAATAAATAGCTTTCTTCTCATCATCAGACTTAAAACTCCTCTGATCTTTATAGTTTCTATTTATAAAAAAACCTCAATCGTTAGCTGCTACTAACAATTGAGGAACAGACATTATTCATATTTATTTCTACTAATCCAATAATCAATCGTTAAAAAATGTTTTCCACACAACCACATACGATGGTTCGCTTTCAATATCGACTCACTACCGTCTTCCACCCTTAACTGAAAACGTTCATCAAGAGGCAAGCGAATCACAAACCATTTTGTGACATAATAAATGCCTTCATCACCATTCCCAAATTTATTCGGTTGACTCGTCAACACAAGACCATCGTCTCCGTGTTCAAACTCGTTATTTTCAAAGCGAAGAACGGCTGTCATTTGGCCGAGTGGAAGAGGCAGTGCGATGTTTAAATATTTTTTCTCTCCATAAGTATGATAAGAGTATGAGGCTACAAAAACAGCCTTTCCCGACTCTTTATCAGTTCGTATCCACGCGCGAGGTCGCTCTCTTCCATCTTCATTAGGATCTATCGCAATCAGCTTACTGTTTACTTCAAGCTCTTCCTTTTGATCATGTAATGGCAAATCAATTTGCTCCATTTTTCTACTGATCCATTTATATAGCTTCGATAACAATCGAAATCCCTTATGCCAATATGTTTTTGATACTAGCTTGAAGGAAAGGGGATTCTCATAGAACTGTCTAATCTCATCATTCACTCGATGAGGATCAAAATCATATTGATCGAATAAACTTAAATCATCCATTAGCCCTTGGTAACGACTATCAGCTTTTAATTGATTCCTCTCAAAAAAATTTGCTCCTATTTTCCACTTTCCTGTGATGTGGCTAAATGGGATTCCATATATGTTCATAGACATTTTAGGCAAGATTATTAGCCAGCCTAATACACCAATTAACACAAAGCCAAACGCATTACCAATTCCGTGTAATGTCACCATATCAGGGATAAGGATCAGGTCAACTCGCAATAAGCGACCAAGTCCATAATAAAAGGCAAGAAACATCGTAAACAGAAGAATCAAACCCGATAAACTAATTAAAAGATACCCGACCAAATGTGCTTGTTTCTTTCGTACATATTTAATAACGAGAAGTGTATACATCCATAAACATAGTACAAACAATACAACAAAAGTAAATTCAACCAAACGAGAGTATGTAATACCAACTGCCACACCTATCGGGCTAATCATGACCCCGATCGTTGCCAGCCGATAGGTTATAGGCATATACTCATTCTCCCTAAGCACTCTTCCTAACAACCCAAGAAAAATAGGAGTCACAAAGGCTGAATAATGAAAATGAATGGCTGTTAATAGGATAATTAATGAACCAAAATTCATCACATCGATTCCAAATTGAGACAACGTAAACCAGCCACCGCCGAGCAAGAGATACATTAAGCCAATGTCAATACTCATCTCCTCAAGAAGTGCCAATCCCCTTGCCGCCAACCTAATGAATCCATAGACAAACACTATACCTGTCCACAATAACCAACCAACAGATACCATCCCAGCTAGTACCCCTGGTGAAAAGAAAAAAGATATAAATGCCATTAGTGAACCAACCGGAAATAAATGAACAGCGATTCTGTACGTTTTAAAGTATTCGCCATGACGATCCTTCGTTTCTGTCAAGTAAAGAATCAACGGTACGAGCACAAGAATGGAAAATAATAACAGTCGTTCAATTAGTCCGATATCAACAATAAAAAAAGACGCAAGCCAAACGGCAAGTCCAGCTATTGCTTGTATCATGATCGTTATTGTCATCGTTCTCTCCTTTTTAAAGCAAGTTCAATGGTTTTTCTTTACGTGGTTTCACCTCACTCGGAAGATTCCCATTAAAGTCATAATATTGAACCGTAAACGTTCCTTTATAGCCAAAAATCGTTCCGAAATAACGATTTTTCACATCCACTTCAATGTGATACCTATTTTGTTCATCATTAAACCATTCCTTCGCAGTTGCTTTTGCTGAGAAAAGACTTGGAAGTTTCAAAATTTTTTGCTCTCTATTAATAAACAGTGGCCCAGATACGAGCTTTATTCCTCCATTTGACAAAACGTCTATATCAAGTTTTGTAACTAAGTCCTGATCAGAACCTAAGTAATCTATAACCTTCTTCTGCTTTTCACTATAAACCATCGTTGCGTCAAAATGTCTAATTTGCTTAAAATGAAATCTTCGTATCCAAGACATGCAGTCCTGTCCAAATGAGTTCATATATGCATAATTCTCTAAGGAAAATGGAATATTTTGTCCACGTTCTGAGAAAGTCAAATGTTTCATTCCCCCAAAATGAAGAAATGGGCGCATCCAGAAGCGGCCACCCCATATTTCATTCATGACTCCCTCGGCTCTGCTTGCCACAGCTTGTCCACTCGACAATGCAAACTTACGCTGAATTTTCGGATGTAAGTATTGGTAATCTTCTCCCAAAGCTCTTTCATAGATTGATGGCATTTTCTTCACCTACTACGATCTCGTTTTCTCTTACAATGATCAGCACTCGGCAAATCCTTCAGATTCAAAATCATTAGTATTGAGTATCCAATCATAGCCATTGTTAATGTTAGCGGATTGAATGGCGCCGCCAACAGATAAGCACTGCTCGTTAGAGCACCTACTCCTAAACAAATCAGCGCTACAATATTAATAACATGCAACCACCAATACCGACCTAACCATAAAAACGATAACCCGAAACCTATTTGTAGCACTCCTAATATATAGAGGAACAACTCCTCTTGTCCTTGAAACAAACCAGTACCTTGTAACAGCTCTAACTCTCCCGCATCTTGAAACAATACTTTCGGTACTAACCCTTGGTATATCCAAATAAAAGCAAGCACAAAGCTAGCAATGATATGAAAAAGACTTCTCATCATCGACATTTGTGGCGAAATCCCCTTCTCCAGCCACAATCGTAAACAGTCAAAGCTCCAAGCAGTCGCCCATCCCATAAGGGGTTTAAATACAACATTCATTAATTTACCCAAATAGCCAAAACGAGTAGCATAATCATATTGCGTAAGAAAAACAATCCCATCACTCGTTTGTGTATATTTCCAATAGCCACTCCCTTCCACAATTAAAGAAAGCGGATGATTCGCCCAAAATTTCAATGATGAAACGCGCTCATTTTTTTTCATAACTGTTTTAACACTTTCACCTGTTCCATTAATCGTTAATCCGCAGCCTATATTCGTTTGATATAGAAAATGCTGCGGGTCACCTTCATTTTCTTTCGGTAAATAGGTGATGTTCGTAAAACGCAAATCCCACTGCTGATGTACATCCGGTTTTTGTGTATAGTCCCACAATTTCTCCATTTCAGTATTAATAAGTGTCTCCACATAAATTGGCTTTGACTTTGACATATCCATCTCCTTATTAAATAATCAAAAAGGATTATTTGTTAGTGCGATTGTAACATACATTCTTTTCATTGACTGAATACGCTTATACATCCGTAACCCACAACCGAACTATAGAATAACAGACCGGATATCAATCACCGTATAAACGAACAAAGTGACATTACCGCTCATTTAATAAAATCATCCCAAGAGCCGTATAAATACTAGGATACTCAGCAAATACGTTATCACCTTCTTGATTAAGACAATATGCAAACATCTGTAAAGCAGATAGCAAATATGAAGAAGCTTCTTTATGAAGTTGGAAAGGTACAATGGTTAATGGAGTTTCTGACATAGGTAAGCACCTCCTTCATTTGAACATTTGACGTACTAGGAGGCGCTTATGAAAACAACAGTGCGTGGTTTCAATACGGTTTTACCCTGTAACTGATCATTTCGGCAAATTTCATCGATCGTAGCCGGTAAAGTACAAAATCTTCATTAATTAAATCCAATTAATTTCTGCGAGACTTTATAAACCCCAACTGAAACCATCCGACCTGGGCGACCAGGTAGATGAACAATTGGCCCTAATAAACCATATTTTAAAAAACCATACAAATGAGCATCATTATTTTTAATATACTTCCAAAGCTCCTTTTTCTTACGAAGGTTTTCCTTTGTTCCCGACTTAATTAACAGGAAGGTTGAAATGACCGTTACAATTTCTAAATGCTTTAACAGATAATGTCGGAGGTTCTCGTCTTTAATTTCATCGATTTGCACGGTCTCAATAAGAAGCTTATTCACCTTAATATGTTGGTCCACCCTTTTAATCATGATGCTTTCCTGAATAGATTGTCCTTCCCGACCAATATAGTATCGATAGAAATCAACATTCACATAATACATAGTCTTCACATATGGAAGTGGTGTATACACATATAAATTGTCTACGTAAAAAGTATGCTTAGGTAGCTCTAATCCACACTCTCGTAACAGCTGAGTTCGATAGATTACGGAATGCATCAAGATATATTTCCCTTTTGGAAACTTCTTCATTTCATTCCAAGTAAACACTCTACCTTCTGGAAGTACCTTATCATATTTAATAACTTTTTTATAAGTGGCACCTTCCTTTTCGTAAACAAAGTTACTGACAATCATATCAACTTGCTTCTCTTTTTCTACAAGACTGTGAAGTGTGTCTAGTAACTTCAAATAGGCTCTAATATCAACCCAATCATCACTATCAACCACTTTAAAGTACACCCCAGTTGCATGTCTAATACCGGTATTAACAGCCTCACCATGCCCACCATTTTCCTGATGTATTGTTTTGATGATCGTTGGATGTCGTTTCGCATACTCATCTGCAATCGCAGCCGTTTGATCCACTGAGCCATCATTCACTATCAGTATCTCTACATATTCTCCTCCAGGCAATAGAGATTCAATACAATGCCTCATATACTCTGCTGAATTATAGCACGGTATAACTACTGATAATAGTTTCATATGCACACTACCTTTACATTTCGTCCTTTTCAGGCTCTAGCTAAACTAAGAAAAATTTCTACAACTTCTTCATTCATTTTACAACCCCTTTATCACTTAAGATAGAGGCTTTCTTAGTTTTTTATGTTTAATAACCACCTTTTTTACAAATTCATAACAAACTTAAGACATTATTAAGATTAAAAAAGCCGTATGATGGCGATTCTATCATAATCACTGACTCATTTCTCATATGTACGCTTGAAAGCTTGGTACGTATTAGATTGTATAACCTGTTAAACATAAATAAGCTTGCTATTTTAAACAAAAGGATATTTGATATAATAAGAAAGAAATGAAGATGTGCAAACAAATGCAGACATTCAACCAGAAAATAAAGGGGACATTCGCATGTATGATTATTTAATTATCGGAGCTGGACTATTCGGCTCCGTATTCGCATACGAAGCTACAAAGAAAGGAAAATCATGCCTTGTCATAGACAAGCGTGATCATATTGGAGGTAATGTGTATACAGAGGAAATCGAGGATATTCACGTACATAAGTACGGAGCACATATTTTCCATACAAATGACAAAGCCACTTGGGAGTACATTAATCAATTCGCTGAATTTAATCGCTACACCAATTCTCCGATCGCAAATTACAAAGGGGAATTGTACAATCTCCCTTTTAATATGAATACATTTAATAAGCTTTGGGGTGTAACGACTCCTGCTGAAGCAAAACGTAAAATCAAGGAGCAACGGGAAGCTGCTAACATAACAGAGCCTAGCAATTTAGAAGAACAAGCCATTTCTTTAGTCGGTACGGACATTTATAAAAAGCTCATTAAAGGCTACACGGAAAAGCAATGGGGACGAGCTGCGACTGAGCTCCCCGCCTTTATCATTAAAAGGCTTCCTGTTCGCTTTACGTATGACAATAATTATTTCAATGATCGCTTTCAAGGAATTCCTATCGGAGGCTACACTTCTATCATTGAAAAAATGTTAAAAGGAATCGACGTTAAATTAAACATCGATTTTTTTCAAACTCGAGATGAATTAGAATCATTAGCACATAAAGTCGTCTTTACTGGCATGATTGACCAATATTATGACTACCAATATGGTATCTTAGACTACCGTAGCTTGCACTTTGAAACGAGAGTGTTAAAGGATGTAGAGAATTATCAGGGGAATGCCGTCGTTAATTACACAGATAGAGAAACACCTTATACAAGAATTATTGAGCATAAGCATTTTGAATTTGGCACACAAAGCACAACTGTCATTACAGAGGAATACCCGAAAGAATGGGAGCCTGGTGATACACCTTACTACCCCATTAATAATGCCCGTAATAACGAGATATACCGAAAATACAAAGCATTAGCTGACAAAGAAGCAAACGTTATTTTCGGTGGTCGACTCGCGACCTATAAATACTATGACATGCATCAAGTGATCGCTGCTGCTTTAACTACCGTACAAAAGGAATTTATCACTGATTAACAAGATGAAGGTAAGATCGAAAAGGAAAAACAAATGGGGCTGGGACAAAAGTATTTTCATAAGTGAGATACCGAATAAATCTAGAGTGGAGCACATTCACCGCTCCTGAAATATACTTCGCTACGTTATCTAAATGTTCGGATTCTCAGCTAAACACTTTTGTTTTGTCCCAGCCTCGCTTTTACGTTATCTCGTCTTTCTTCTCTTGATGAGACCTAGCAGGAGGCCTCCAATGCTATTAACTCAAATGAATAAAAGTCGAGCGCACCTTCTCCTTTGAAGGTAAAATACAGCGCCTTCACTCCATTTTCAACTTTTGTATTCGTACGAAATTGGCGATATTCTTTACTTGGTTCAATTTCTATTTTCGCAAATGGTTCCCCATCCATTGAATCTGACACATATATAAATCCAACTGCCTGACCACAAACCTTTACAGAGATTCCTTTTAAATGATCTAGTTGAAAATATTTAAACCCTGCTTTCGCACCATCTCTCATATTTGCTATATATTGTGTTGGCCGACTTTCACGATCCTTACCACTTTGGGTAAAATAAGGGTGGTCTTTAAAAGTCACATGACCAAAATAAACGCCATACCGACCTGCTCCATTACGAGACATTAAGTGACAAGCTATCCTTGCCTCATATTTACCTTCCCCACGTAAAGGACCTTGATTCAGGCCACAACTTGTCATTTCTACTTGCTCAATAGAACCATCATCTTCTATTTCAATACGTTCCGCAGCCGCTTGCCTTGAATAATGATGACGATTCGTTTGTCGATGATAAAATACATACCATTGCCCTTCAACTTCAACAATACTTCCATGGTTATTCCCGATATAATTTAACGCGTCTTGGTCCTTCTTTGAGCCATTAATGTATAAATCGCCATTACTAATAATCGTTCCCCCATAAACAAAATCACGAGTTGGACTTTTACTCGTTGCATAACAAAGCTCATGACCATTTATCGAGGAATAAATAAAATAGTACGTATCGTTTATTTTCCTCATTGAACTTGCTTCAAAAAATTCATGTCCTTCAAATCCCGTACCGTCTGCATGACCGACTTTTGAAAAAATTAATTTAGGCTCCGATATAGCAGTTTTCATATCAGAATCAAGCTCAATAACATATCCTCCATTAAAGACCTTCTTCTTCCAGCCTGTAAGAAAAAACGGAACAGGCTTCTTCGGTGCAAAACCATAATATAAGTAGACTCTCCCATCATCATCAACAAAGATAGCAGGATCAAACAAATAAGGAGCTCCCCACTCTTCTGATAATTTCCGACCATCGGTTCTATGGCTGACATACCCATAAAACTCGTACTCACCAGCAGGCTCATCACACACAGCTACCCCAATCACACTTCGAAAACCTAACGTATAATATAAGTAATACCTTCCATCTGCCCCTCTCGCTACATCAGGTGCAAACATTTGATACAAGCCTAGTCGATTCATCGGGTCTTGTTTTTTTCGATAAATTGTCCCTTCATATCGCCAAGCACTTAAATCATCTACAGGTGCAGACCAGCAAACATAATCATTTAAACAGAAAAGCTTCCCATTAAACCGATCATGTGATCCATAAACATACAGTCGGTCATTAAATACATAAGGTTCACCATCTGGAATATACTCAAAGCTCGGTAAATATGGATTAAACGCCTGACGTTTCTTCATTTCTCCTCACCACCTTTTCTCCATCACTTTAAACCCTTCATGAAAGGGACTACCTTACATGAAGGGCCATGTAACATACTAATAAGTGTCTTTATCCTTTAGCTAACTCTACAATTTCCTTTAATTCAGGATTAAACCCTTTCACTGCTCTATCACCCAACACCGTAACAGGGATTCCCATAAACCCAAACTTTTCAACTTCCTTTTGATACTCACGATTCTTTAGTACATCCCTTACTTCAAAAGCGATCCCTTCATTCTCTAGCATTTGTTTCACATACGTACATTCTACACAGCCATCAGCTGAATAGACGATCACTTGTTTACTCACTTAAACTGCCACCTCTCTTTTGTTATGTAGTGAGTATTATACAGGAACGAATCAAAGAATGTTAATCCTAGTGCTCACAGAAGAAGCTCTTAGGCTAAGATCAGCAAAAAAGTTGAAACCCCAATTTTTTCAGTGCCTTTCTTAGGATTCAACTATCCTAAATGGATTGATCACTTTTTATAAATATTCGCAACTAATTTAACCTTACTTGTTCCCCGCCTTTTATCTCATAAATGGTGCTGTCAACATTCAACCACACAGACCGTGCATTAGGATTAAAGACAAATTGACTACCAGCTGAAAATTTCAGATTCCGAAAAGCTTTTAAATAGTCAATAATGTCAATATTTGTTGCATACCAAATGTCCTCACGTCCGCCAATCAGCTTACAGAACGATTCAATCATATCCCAATTCTTATCGTTATCAAACTCATAGCTATGACCCCAAACATATAACATATACAAATATTGTTGCTTATGAAGGCTTATAAATTCTTTAGCAAACTTCATTAAATGATGATTGTGATGACAGGTTGGATTCCATTCGAGGAAATCATCAGGCATCGAAAATGTACCCGTACTATGAACTGTACGGGCATATTCAATCCCTAGATGCGGCAATAATTCTTTAATCATTTGATTATACGACCCATTTGGATATGACAACCCTCTAACCGTATAGCCGGTAACAGTCTCTAACGCTTTACGATCATTCATGACTTCTTCTATAAGCTGCTCTTTCGGAGATCTAGCAATAGTAGGATGAGTCACCGTGTGTGCCGATATCTCGTGGCCTTCATAAAGTTCAGTTACTTCATCTATTGCAATTCGATCATCAATACCCATTAAACCTGAGTTCAGGTGAAACGTTCCTTTTAGTCCATATTGATTAAATAGTGAAACGAGCCTTCGATCAGCCCCCTTCCCATCATCATAGCTTATCGTTAACACTTTATGCTTCCCTTCTGGAAATACCAACATTACTTTCGGCATAGAGATCACCTCGATTGTTAATAAACATGCATCAAACTATTCGATAGAGTTCTCTCATTTCCCTGCTTATATAAGAAAAACTTCCTATCATGAGAACTAAAAAAATTTGATTCTCGTATCATGAGAGCAATGAGCGAAGCCATTGCTAGTCAACCTCGTAGCGGCCTTTTCTTATAAGCATTGCGCGGAGCCTTTACAGCGTTTTTAAGTTTTTTAAGTAGTGGAACGTGTAACGAGCCTAATTCATTACATTATTACCTTTTAAAATAACTGAACTCTAAACTTCTCCACCTTTCTCACGATACATAGCTTCCATCGCCTTTCCAATCTCCATTAAATAAGCCTCTTCTTCTTTTGTCCAAAAGCTAGGGAATTGAAAATCTATCATGTCCGATTCCGTTAAGTCTTCGATTTGTTCAAGCTGCAAAGCAAGCTCCTCTTTATCTTCTACATGCTTTGTTGCTACATCTGTTAACTTAATTAGAACATCAAATGCCTCTTGTGATTGTGGAGCGATACCGTCTTTTATCAATTTCTTAATGGATGCTAGTACATCTAACATCTCCGTATCCATTTGATTTCGTTGCTCCTTCGAAAGAGATAAATATCGATCAGCCACATCATCTGAAAAGTTTTCTTTGATCCATTCTTTTTGATCATCCTCGTGCTCGATTTGATACAATAATGAAGTGAGAACAGTTGGCGTAATAGGCTTTTCTTCTTCAATTAAGGATTGAACTCGTTCCACTGCTTCAATCGCTCGGTTTAATTCATCTCTTTTTTCGACTAATAGCTTATGCTGTAACGGTAAAGACTCTTCTATTTCAGAAATCGTTTCATCCGTTAGAATACTCTTAATATCCTGTAAAGAGTAGCCTAAAAATTTTAACGACTGAATCTGCTGTAGTCTCGCTAACTCTTCCATACCATACAATCGATGACCCGAATGATTTTGCTTAGTCGGAACAAGTAAACCTAACTCTTCATAAAATCGTAACGTCCTCACTGTAATTCTCGCACGCCGTCCAAACTCACTAATCGTAAAAGTCTGCTCTTCATTCATCATAATTACACCCTTTCTCCATGTCATAATTCAAGATTAGCATGGAACGTAACGGAAGGCGCAAGAGCACAAAACAAAAAACTTAAAAATCTTCATTCACCAAATCAGCAACAACACCACCACTAGCCGTTTTACTCCCTGCACTTGCAGCAATAATTAATTGTGCAGGATTTGAAATTGTCATGTCTCCACATGCATACACACCTTCAATATTCGTTCGTCCAAATGGGTCGACTTCCACCCCACCTCTATCATTCATTTTACAGCCTAGCGCTTCTACTAATGCTGACGATTGCTTTAATCCAGTGACAACAAACCCACCTTCCCTTTTTATTTCACGACCATTTTTAAATTGTACCGTTTTTAACTGACCATTGCTTCCTCGTAAAGCTACAATCTCATTCTCTATTAATTGAATATTCTTCGTTTCTAGTTGCTCCTTTTGCTCTTGTGTTAAAATATCTTTCCCATTCGTACAAATAACTAAGTCTTCACTCCAGTTATAAATCATCTTTATCATATGAAAGGCATGATCATTTTCTGCTATGACAACTAATGCACGATCCTTTAACTCCCATCCATCACAAAATGGACAGCTAAATAAGCTACTACCATAGAATTGTTCAATTCCTTCTATAGTAGGTAGAATATCTTTAAGACCCGTAGCCAATATTACCTTCCGAGAACGGAGAGGTTCGCCTGCTGTTGTCTCAATCAAAAACGCTTGATTATCATTCTTAATATCGATCACTCGATTATTTAGAATCTTAACATTCGTATACTTACTTAAATCTTCTTTTCCTATCTTTTTAAAATCAGATGGATGAATTCCATCTCTCGTAATAAACCCATGCGATTCTTGTGTAACTGCATTTCTAGGCTTATCCTCATCAATGAGAACGATATCCTTTCTCGCTCTTCCAAGTACAAGTGCAGCATTTAAACCAGCTGCCCCACCACCAATAATGACACAATCTAATAACATACTTATTCCTCCTCATTATTAAATCTATTATAGAGTTTTAATATCTGCAATTAACCTAAATTTTTTTGATCCTTAAGTATCAATCACATGATGAGCCACTTTACGATAATGTTCAAGTAGCATAGTGCTTCGTCTTAACAGCGATCTTATTCGCAATATCGACAATTTTCTTTTTACTTAGTTCATCCTTCATTTTTGTTTCTGCTTCTATCATCACATTTTCAATTACGCAGGCTTCATTCCTAGACCACGTTTCATGCTCTAACGAACAAGTAAACAAAGTCGTATTTCCCTCAATCGCATAAATGACATCTAAAAAGGAAATTTCACTAGACCTTTTGACAAGACTATACCCACCTTTCACCCCTGGAGTCGATTCAATGAGCCCTGCTTTCACGAGCTTGGTCAATATTTTAGACAAATAAGTTGCTGAAAGATTTTGAACAGTTGCTAGCTGCTCAACTCCAACAGATTTCCCTTTCGGAGCTAACGTCAAGTAAACCATCGTGTGTAGAGCATAATTAGTCGCTTTTGAATATTTCATAGTTGTCACCTCATAACTAGGACTATTACAGATCTTTAATATCTTTAATTGATTATATTTGATCATAAACTTCGTTTCAAGTTTTTTGTTTTGCCCTAATTTATTGTTCAAATCTTAGACCTCTGAATTAGATTCGCAATAACTCCGTAAAGAGGCTGGGACAAAAGTGGTTTAACTAAAAGAAAAGCCGAACAATGATAGATGGTGGACATAAACCGCTCCTGAAATATACTTCGCTTTCCGCGGGAAGCCGGTGAGCCTCCTCGTGCTTCGCACTGTGGGGTCTCACCCTTGGCTTTTCATCCCACAGGAGTCTACGTATATTTCATCCGCTACGTTCATCTTTTGTTCGGGTTTCCAGATAGACACTTTAGTTATGTCCCAGCCTCACTGCTGATAAAACCTTATACTAGCTTAAATCCACAATTTGTACAGAAGTTTCCGCCTGCTGCTTTCGTCCCACAGTTCGGGCAGAAGTTGGGCTTTTCAGTTGCTCCTGCTTGTGGTTGATCATTAGATGATGTCTGTTGTGGTTGCGCCTGTTGCTGATTAATTTGCTGGGGTTGTTGAGAAGGTTGCTGATGTTGATTCATATTCTTCATCATTTCATTCGCTACATTCATTCCCATCATCATACCAGTCATATCAGAGGCTGTACCACCACCTTGAACTTTCCCAGAAGCCATGCCATCAACCATTTCGACTTGCTGGTACTTACCTAGGTCGCCAATCATAGAATGAGAGGCTGATTTCGTAATACGTTGCTGGATTTCCTCTGGATAGTTAAAGCTCCTCACATTGAAACGCGTAATCGTCATACCATCTTCAATAATATTCATATCTAAATCTTCTTTGATCCCCTTGGAAATATCAGAGGCATTCGCTTGAAGGTTAAACATATCCTTCCCTTCACGGCTAATCCATTTCATTAAATATTGATCCAATACAGAAGTAATTCGGAGCTTCACGTCTTCAACGTGATAGCTACTTTTCACTCCAGCTATTTTATCTATTAAATCAATATAGTTGTTGACTTTGAAATTAAATGTCCCATTTGCGCGGATCGGTAGCCCACCAGGTAACTGCGAATGTGGCAAATTAATCGCATTTCTCGTTCCCCACTTCACCGTAAATTCTTTCGTATTAACGAATAGAACCTCAGCACGCATCCCACTATTAAAACCGAACTTAAACCCTTTTAACGTTGACAAAAACGGGATGATTTCTGACTCGATATCATAGCTTCCTTCATCTTTGAAAATCCCTTCAATTCGTCCAGAATGTAAAAAAATCGCATCCTGTCCTGGTCTAATTATTAACTTACTTCCTTTCTTAATTTCTTTGTTACTCCACTTCCAAAAAATCATATCATCACGAAATTCTTCCCACTCGACCACATTAGCAAATTGATTTCGAAAAAACATCGAATTCCCCTCTCTTTAAATAAGCTGTACACTTTAGAAGCTTCCTCGGCTTCCACTACGAGAATGTCCACCTGCTGTCCGACCGCCACCACCACTACTATTATTCTTGCTCGGCTTCTTCGTCTTCGTCACAGATTTTCTAACAAAACGATCCTTCCTATGAGTGACACCTAAACTATTAGCATCGAGGTAGGTTTTATCATTCGTCGTCTTCCTCCCCCCAGCATTATAGGCCATGATAAAAACAACAAGTCCCGCTACTCCTAACGAAACGATCAAATGGAACCACCAAGCTGAAAAGAAAGTAGCTTCCTCATAATCCGAATCCGGTTCTATATTCAAATACCGATCGACTAATTCGATATACATCGAAAAAGCATCGAAATAATTGCCGTCTGACAAATTAGGTGTAATCTCCTCACGAATTAACGTCGCACGATGATCATCAATATACTCTTCAGTTCGATAATAACCTTGAATCTGAAGTTCACGCCCCTCAAGGTCCACCGTTAATAGGGCCGTATCACCGTTCGGTTGGTTATATCCTGGACTATGTTCGTCATAGAAATCATCCGCATATCGAGTCACACCCTTACCTTCCGTATCGTTCGTCGTTACGATCAATATGTCGACTTCATTTTTATCACTATACTGATCAGCAAGCGCCTCAATTTGAGCAGCTTCCTCGTTATTTAACAACTCGGCAAAGTCATAGAGCTTTTGCTCCGTTTCAGCAAAAATAGGATATAAAGGGATAAACATAAATAATAGCACGATAGAAATAACGATTAAAAAAGACCTTTTCATTTAAACGTCGCCTCCCATAAGCCATGCAAGCGTCCTTAACACAATAAAAGTGCTTGCAGCGATCCCTGAGAACCATGCAGTAACTTTACCAAAGCTAATCGGTGGCTTTCCAACTACCTTACCCGTCTGTCCGTTCATCGCAAAAATATGCTCCTTGTTTCCGTAATCATAATAGACCATCCATACCGGAATAAGGGTATAATAGGCTTGATTCTGCTTCGTATCCAAGCGTTTTCTCTTAATCGTTGTCGTATGATATGCAGAAGTTGTTGATTTGATATACGTATCTACATAATTCTCTACCCTTGCTTGCACACGAGGTAGTAGCTCTTTGTCATCATAATTATATTTCTCAGCAATATAGCCAGCCAAATAAGGGGTATTAAACTCTTTAAGATTGCTATAATTGTAGGGCTCAAGCTTATCCATTAATTCATCATCCATTTTCTCAGAAGCATCTACTGGAACTTTGACATATTGGAGATCCACACTACGAGACACATCGAAATATCTTGTCTCTGTATAAATATAGTCTCCTCTTGTATACCTACGTACCTTCGTACAAACCGCGTCAACATCGCCTTTACTATTTAAATCATACAGCCAAAAAGGTACATACATACCCGTAATGTTTTTAATACGGTCTGCTGTCATAAAGCCTTTAGGTGTTAACTTGCCCTTCTTGCACCATTTCTTAAAAGCTTCCTTCGCCTCATCTTTATTAATTTGAAATGGAATCACGAACGCTGGTGCCAGATCACCCGATAGACGATCAGCGAGCACAACACCCGCCCCACAAAAGCAGCATGTCGTCGCTGTTGTATCTGAATCTGTCAAAATATCAGCACCACAATTCTTACAATGATATTGAATCGCTTCCCCTTCTTCAAACTTATGTAACACGTTTTCTTTTGGAAACGACTCAATGTCATCATGCCTTCCACAGCTTCCACATGATAACTTCCCTGATGCACTATCGAACTTCATATCTGCACCACAGCTAGGACACTTATAATGTATAACCATTCTTTCACTTCCTCTTCAGCCATTTCAGAAGAAGAGGCTGGGACATAACTAAAGTGTCTATCTGGAAACCCGAACAAAAGATGAACGTAGCGGATGAAATATACGTAGACTCCTGCGGGATGAAAAGCCAAGGGTGAGACCCCGCAGTGCGAAGCACGAGGAGGCTCACCGGCTTCCCGCGGAAAGCGAAGTATATTTCAGGAGCGGTTTACGTCCTCCATCTATCATTGTTCGGCTTTTCTTTTAGTTAAACCACTTTTGTCCCAGCCTCTTCTCATTACCTTCTATCTATTTATCATCTAAACTTCTTTTTAACGCTTCAAGTTCATCATCTACACCAGATCCTGACCCTGTACTACCGGTACTATACTTAGCCATTAAATCATCGATGTCATCCTTTGGCTGGACATTCAACTCAGCCATCGCATTAGCCTTATCATATGCTGCATTGGCTTTTTGCTCCATTCGTTCAAAGGCAGAGATTGAGCGATTGGCACTTCCTGCTGAAGAATGTATATTATTGATTCTTTCTTGTGCCTTTGCAACTGCAAGCTTTCCTTTAATTAATGTTTTGCGCTCTTCTAATTCCTTCACATCTGCTATTAACTTATCATGCATTTCGCGCATCTTGACAACATTAGAAGCAGCTGCAGCATGAGCATTTCTTAGCTCTGTTTCCCGGACGGACATTGAAGATTTACGAGCCAGAAACTTTCTAGCATCGTCTTCATTTCCTGCCTCCAACGCTTTCACAGCATAGCTTTGCATCTTATCCATTTCAGCGACGCACTCATCAAGGTCTCTTTGTACGCGCTGCTCCTCAGCCATAATCGTCGCAGTTTCCGACTTCACTTTCCCTAAATCATTGTTCAAGTTACGTAAGTATTGATCAATCATTTTTTCAGGATCTTCAGCTTTGTCTAACATTGCATGAATATTACTTGCCATAATCTCCCGAAATCTCACTAAAATATTCATTTAACATACCTCCCTATAATCTTATTGACATAGTGAACCAATTCGTGCCAACAACTAGTCATTAAAAGATGTTATATTCTAGTCAATTCACAAAATATAAGCGACATTGTTATCAATTACCACCACTCGATAAATTGTATAACATATTTAAGAAAGAGTCATTAGGTCGAACAGTCTACCTTTACACACTCAGATTCCCTTTTGCTCGCTCATGCTCAAGATACCTATATCATTTCTTACGTTTTCAAATTTGTTCTGGTTTCATAACTCAAACATTCAACATTTGAATAGAGTATGTTCAAAAACTACCAAAAAAATGTGACAATGGCTCCGTTCTCTAAGCGTCTTGTGTAAGAAAACCTGAAGTCCACTGAAAAAGTACAAATCCATTTTTAGACTAGCAATGGCTTCACTCGTTGAGTGCTTGATACGAGAAATCCACTCGTCTCAAGCTTTCAACACAGATAACGGTTTCGTACATTGCATTGAACAGCCTCTAATGGGAAAAAATCACAAACAGTGAATACAACTACTATTCAATGAATCGAACTCAATAAATTAAATCGTAATCTTTCCGTGAATGGACAGCTAAGACATTCGCCAATAATCAGGACTTAAGAACCATATTTGCACCTCTTTTACGATTAAGGCGATATTTGACAATACATACACTACCATACTATTATGAAGAACATTACATAATATTGTTTTACATAGGTGAGTGATGGATACATATACAATCATTCCAGACACACCGATTAAACATTATTATTTATTCTTCAACATTCAATTATGGAGGGATTAAAATGGAAGAAGAGAAACAAATGAATGACAAGGAAGAGAAGACGTCCACAGGTATGACACAAAATGTATCTGGTGCACTATGTTATCTAGCTGGTTTTGTTACGGGAATTATTTTTTTATTCATTGAAAAAGAGAACAAATTTATACGTTACCATGCATTTCAATCTATTTTTTTATGGGCCATTTTATTCATTTTCGGCTTCGTTGTAGGGATGATTCCAATTCTAGGAGTGATCTTACCGATATTTTTCACACCCCTTTGTTTATTCCTTTGGCTTTATTGCATGTATAAGGCGTACCAAGGAAGTGACTTCCAACTGCCTTTTGTAGGACAAATGGCTAACGATCAAATTGAGAAGTCAGTGTAGTAGAATGATCGACTATTCATAATGATGAAGAAAAAAGCTGATTAGACTTAAATGCCTAATCAGTTTTTTTTACACATTCAAGACTAAGACTTAAGCTATTGTGATAGCATTTTTAACGATTTGCTTAGTTGCTAAATTACCCTGATAGATCACATGATACGTTAAATCAATTAATGATAAAAATAATCCTTCCCCAGCCCCCGTGTCAATTCCAACTTTATTTTCATCAATCCAAATTTCACCTATCGATGCCCCTAATCGATACGTTGGTGTATGACCAAATATAACAGGCTTCGGTAATTTACTTCTATTGAAGAAAAAATCCTCTCGAATCGTTGTCAAATCCTCAATTGCTTGAAACTCTAAAGGAATCCCTGGCCGTATACCTGCATGTACATAGATGAATTGACGGTCTTCATAATAATATGGAAGAGTAGATAAAAAGCGGTACCACTCTGGACTTAATGGGGACTCAAGCTCATTTTTAATCCCTTTTATCAGCTTATCTTCATGGTTTCCCCTTATAACAATCGCACCATTATCTTTTAATTGACGAATGTAATGTAGTGTTTCTAATGATTCTGGGCCTTTATGTACATAATCTCCAAGTAGCACGAAAGTATCCTCTACAGGATCGTAGTTTGCTAGTTGCAATAACCGATGTAGCATCGTTTTATGCCCATGAATATCGGACATAACGAGTAAACGACCGCTCAAATATATGTGCTCCTATATAGAAAAGTTCTATTTGTAGGAAAAGTCATCCATACATCCGTGTTAGAGTCTATAGGCGTATCATAATGTGCCGTTACGATTAGTCCTTCCGTAACCTTCACAAACACACGCCAACGCAAACCTTCATAGACAACATGATGTACTTGGCCCATTAATAGATTTAATTCAGGATCTACATTCGGTTTCTCAGCATATAGCTTCACTTCTTCTGGATGAAAGAAAATTTCAACATCCCCCTGCTCGATATCCCCAATTTGATTACCAGAAACGAATTGTGAATGCACTTTGGCAAGCAAGCTCACCTTCCCTTCAATAGCAGGAGCTACTTCTCCTTGAAGACCATTAATATAGCCCAACAACTGGGCTACCCAAGGTGAAGCTGGTGCTTCAAACACGTTTCTTGGTGTATCGAACTGTTCAATCTGACCATCCTTAAGTATCATCATTCGATCCGCAATCGCAAAGGCCTCATCCGTATCATGTGTTACATAAAGTACAGAAATATTTAACTTTCTTAATAAAAACGAGAGTTCATGCCTCATTTCAATCCGAAGCTTAACATCTAAATTCGAAAGTGGTTCATCCATAAGCAAGAGACGAGGCTTTGTAGCTAATGCACGTGCAATTCCTACTCGCTGTTGTTGTCCACCTGACAAATGAGCTGGTAATCTTTCCAACAATCCATCAAGCTTCATTAAAGTAGCTAACTCTTCCACTCTAACTCTTATTTCCTTTTTCGATAGCTTCTTTCTTTTTAAACCAAAGGCAATATTCTCAAAAACAGTCATATGTGGCCATAATGAATAATCTTGAAAGACCATATTAACCTTTCTTTTTTCTGATGCCAGTTGATATTGATTCGTTGCAAACACAACTTCATCCATTTTTATTTCTCCCATAAATGGTTGTTGCATTCCTGCAATTTGTTGTAGCAAAGTGGATTTCCCACAACCTGATGGACCTAGTATCGCAATAATTTCTCCTTCTGAAATAGTAAAAGTAACATCATTTAAAGCATATACATTACCATAGCGTTGTTTAAGATTGGATACTTTAAGAAGCATAGTCATGTTCAAGTTCTCCTTTCGTCTTTTGGCTTTCAATATCTTTTACAAGCCATTTCTTCAACAAAAGATCGGCAAGCACGATTAATAACAAAACAACCGTTCCGCTAATAATCGTTGCTGCTGTACTGTAACCATACTTAAGCTGTTCAAACGACTTATCAATTGTGATCGGAATTAATTGATAATTTGGTGGATATAGCATTTTCGTTATGGCTAAATCAAATATACTTGTACCAAACGATGCTAATCCCGCTGCGATGAGGGAGCTACGTACTAGCGGTAAAATAATGAATCTCATCCTTTGCACTTTCGAGGTTCCTTGAAGGGCCGCTGCGTGCATCATATTCGCAGGTACCTTTGCAAAAGCTCCAGCTTGTAATCGAACCGCAAATGGGATGGCTCCAGCAATAGCTGCTAATACGACAATCCATGGTGTACCGTATAGATGAAGATTAATTGTTTCTAACCACGCCTGATTCCAAATAAAAATATATCCTATCCCTAAAACGACGCCCGGAACTACTAATGAGATTAGTGATACTGATTGGATAAATCCTTTCCAACGAAAGTTTGTAAAAAACAAAACATAAGAAACAAAAAAGCCAATGATCACACTTATGATCGCTGCGACAAATGCAATCCATATGGAATTTTTTAAGCTCATTAGAAACTGCGAATCCTCAAAAAGAACCATATAATAGTTATGAAATGTAATATTATTAATAGCTAAGCCTCCACTCATACTATCCATTATTGAGATGAAAAAGCTCGAACCGATGGGAACCCCTATTATAATAAGAAGAAACAGCAAATTCCCTGCCATTAACCACATAGCATGCTTCGATTTCCTCGGTTGAAACCTCACAGCTTGAGCATTTAAAAAATCGAATCTTGCCTTTTTCATAAAAAGAAATAAAAAAAACAGCGCCAAAATAAGGATTACAACTAAATAAAATGCCAATACTCCAGCTTGATCAAATCGAGTAGGTGACGTATGAATCGCCGTATAAATAGAATAAGGAAGTGTCGGAAAACGATAAACAGTAGCTAATGCAGATGGTAAGCCAAAATCCCCGATAGTATCCATAAAAACAAGTGCCCACCCTGCTAAAAAGGCGGGAAATATCATTGGAATATGGACCTTCTGCCATAGTACAAAGGAATTTGCACCACATAGCCTTGCCGCATCCTCATAACGCTTCACATTCCATTCAAGTGCTGCAGCCACTGCTAAATATGCTAAAGAAAACTTACTTAGCGTCATAACAATTATGAGACCAAATGGTTGAAACACGAAAGCCGACACCCACTCCCAGCCCAACCATTGATAGGCCAATCCATTTCCATTTGCAAATAAGATCCATCCTTGTGCGATAATAAAAGATGGTGTAATAAGCAAAGCCCACACGGCTATATCAAGCAGCCTCGCTGTTGGAAAGGCCCAAAATGTTCGTACTATAGCTAAGCAACCGCCAAGTATTGTTGCAAAAAAGGCAGTCCCTGATGCTAAAACAAGTGAATTCCTCAATGAATATAACCAAAGTGGCCGATCAAAAATTTCTAGAACACTTGAAAATCCAATAAAGTCTCTTTCTCCCCAAAAAACACCCGGTAGAAAAATTTGAATTAATACCGCTATAAGCGGGAGTAAGATGAGAACAAACAGAAGCAGGGTTACCCCTACTCCTAAATAATTTGCTCGGAAAAGAGATGTCCAGCTTTTCACTCTTTTAAAATTTTGTATCTTTTCATCCATCATATAAATCCCTTTCCAGCATTATTGTACAGCTCGATCAGCAAACCATTGTTTAATTTCTGCTTCATGTTCTGAGGCCCACTCGACATCTGGAACGACAATGTTAGGATTAACTTCTCGATCAGGCCTAACCGTTGCCCCTTCTGCTAATGGCGTAAAAAAACTATCCGTATCATCCATTTGTGTTAATTGATTTTGAGTTTCCATATCTAATAGAAATTCAACAAACGCTTTCGCTATTTCGATGTTTTCCGAATGCTCTCCAATTGCAGCAACGCGAACTGATCCTGGAACTCCTTCTTCAGGCCAAATAATTTCAATATTTTCCCCATTTAGCTTTAAACCATAGGAATTGTGTTCCTGCAGAGCAGCAGCTTTTATTTCCCCATTTACTAGCGCACTTCCGAGTGGCCCATTTTTCGGATAAACACGTAATCGATTCTCTTGAAACATCTCATCAAACATGGCTTTCGCCTCGTCCATCCCCATATCATAGAAGAACCAAGAAGCAACTGGATAAGCTGGTGCTGCCACACCAGGATCAGCCATACCGACTATGTCACTTAATTGGAAAAACTCTTCCCATGTTGTCGGTGCTGTTTCCGCAGTAAACGCATCTTTGTTATAAGCTAGCGTTGCTGCAGCGTGAATACCTGTTGGAAAATAAGCATTCGTACTAGGCAAGAAACTCTCTCCTTCTGTCGAAAGCTGCGAAAGATTCTCAGGCTCCCAGCCTTCTAGAAACATTCCCCTATCAGCAAGACTATGTAATGAAGCATGTCCATCCATCCAAATAACATCCCATTGCGGATTGCCTTGTTCCGCTTCTACTCTTGCTAGAATTTCACCACCACCACCATGAATGACTTCGACTTGATAGCCAGTTTCTTCTTCAAATAGTGGACCGATTTCATCTGTAAAGTCGTTAGCATAGACAATTAAAGGCTCTTCAGAAGTGATACTTTCAGCACTACTACTTTTCATATTAGGGGAATCTTCCTTTTCTGCTACAGCTTCATCCGTATTCACTTGACTTCCACACCCAAACATTATTAATAGACCTAATAAAAAGACAACCAAAAACATTAAATCCTTAAACAGGTTTTCTTTTAACATCTCTTCACCCTCTTTCTTCATATTTCTTTCTCACTTAAATCGTATCAGGGCTTTGTAAATGCAGATTGTTACAAACTTAAAGAAAATATTAAATATCATCTATTTTATTTAATATAAAATAGATGATATCTATAATTGATAAATAAATTGACATGAAGGGATGATCCATAATGAATCTACAGCAATTAAAAATTTTTGTTCTAACTGCACAATTACAAAAGCTAAAGCTTGTTGCGGAACGTCTTAATATTAAACAACCCACTGTTACCTTTCACCTCCAGCGTTTCGAAGAGGAATGTGGTATTCCGCTGTTCAAACCATCCTCTCTTAGGACGTTAAAACTTACAAAAGCAGGAGAATCTCTTTACCCTCTTGCTATGCAAATTACAATGCTTTCAGAAGAAATCGAGTCTACAATAGCCGGCTTTAATGAAAGGCAGCGCGGCACTTTACGCATTGGCTCTACCTATACTCCAGCAACCTTCCTCTTACCGGAACAGCTTGTCTCATTTAAATCATTGCATGAAGAAATAACATTGTCACTAGAAGTAAAACCCGCAACAATCATAATGGAAAAAATAAAAAACTATGAGCTCGATATCGGTATTATTTCGTATGGATCTATTCCAGGAAAGCATTTCACTTCTCGTATGATTTTTAAAGATGATTTAAAGCTTCTCCTACATCCCAATAACCCTCTAGCAGTTAAAATGAACATCGAAATAGACGACTTAATAAAAGAAACGTTTATTATGCATGAACAAGGGTCAACATCTAGACTGCTCATCGATAATTGGGCACATGAGCATGACATTACTCTTTCAATCGTTATGGAGGTTTCTGCGACTGAAACAATGAAGGAAGCAGTAAAGAAAAATATGGGGGTCGCGATCGTATCAGAAAGATGTTCATTAAGAGAAGTCGAGCAAGGAGAGTTAGTTTACAAAGAAATCCCATACTTTCAGCAGGATCGTTTTATTCACCTTATCCATCAAAAAAATAGAGTTATCACACCATTAATTCAAGATTTTATCGATACAACTATTCAATATTTTCGAACGACATCTCACAAGTGATTATGTTCAAAAAGTGCCAAAAAAACACCGCAATGGCTCCGTTCGTTACACGTCTTGTGATCAGAAAACCACTCACCACAAGACTTTTAAAAGATGTAGTAACTACGCTCATTGCTTAGAGATCATTCAAAAAGGAAAACAG